>NZ_SMKS01000031.1:0-73799 GCF_004348435.1 Saccharopolyspora terrae
GACCGCGCCAGCGGAGCGAACACCTCCGCCGCGAACTCCTCCAACCGGCCACGCACCCGAGCGAGATCACCCTGCTTCACAAAACAAGATCATCCCACACCAAGATCCACACCTAACAAAGCACTACTAGGGGGCGACGTTCTGCTCGCCTGCGTACTGGTAGCGCCACACGCCGTCGGCGCGCTGGTCACGCCGGTTGTAGCACGCGTAGGGCGAGCAGGGGTCCTCCCCGTCGCGGGGCGAGGGGAAGGCGAACTCGCCCATGGGTAAGTCCTCGTCGACCGCGGGGATGATGAACGACCGGCCGTCCTCGGGGCCGCCGATGAGTTCCGCGTACACGTGTTGCTCCATCGAGATCTCCTTGCTCGGCGTTCGCCGCAACTCGCTTACAGCCAATAGGAACAAAAAGAACGGCCAACGGTTCCCGTTGTCACCCGAATGTTTTAACGCTGTGCTGCGAACGCTGCTCACGACCAGGTGAATAGGGGTCCCGGCGCCCGGGTACTGCACTGCCATGCCGCGAAACGACACGCAGGACCGCGCCGGACCGTCCAACCCGGACAAGGTCCTCTACCCGCAGGACTCCTTCCGGAAGCAAGACGTGTTCGACTACTACCGGGCGGTGTCCGGCCAGCTGATCGCGCACGCGCGGGACAAGCCGGTGACGCTGCGCCGGTTCCCGGACGGGATCGGCGCGGAGGGCTTCTTCCAGAAGGAGGCGTCGAGGCACTTCCCGGAGTCGATCCCGCGCGCTTCGGTTCCGCAGCGCGGCGGCGGACCCCCGGTGCACCACGTGCTCGTCGACGACGAGGACGCGCTGCTCTACCTCGCCGACCAGGCGTGCCTGGAAATCCACATCGCACTGTCCACAGTGGAGGACTTGGAGCGCCCGGTGCTGGCGGTGCTCGACCTCGACCCGCCGGAGGACGTCAGCCTCGCGACGCTGCGGGACGTGGTGCGCACGATGTGCGAGCGCTTCGCCGACGAAGGATTCGCTCCGCACCTGCAGGCCACCGGAGGCAAGGGATTCCACATCGCGGCACCGCTGAACGGCGACCACGGGTTCGACGAGATCCGCTCCCAGGTGCGCGAGCTGGCCGATCGCGCCGCGCGCGACGATCCGCAGCGGCTGACCACGGAGCAGCGCAAGAACAAGCGCGGCGACCGGATCTTCCTGGACACCAACCGCAACGCCTACGGCCAGACCATGATCGCCCCCTACTCGCTGCGCGCACGCCCCGGAGCACCGGCGGCCACCCCGCTCGACCTCGAGGAGCTCGGCCGGGCGAACCCGCGCTCGTACGGGTTGAGCAACATGGCTCGCCGCCTCGCGCAAAAATCCGACCCGTGGCGCGACCTGCACTGATCGGTCGTGCATGGGTCGGCGCGGGTTCGGGTAAGCGAGGTGGACGCACGACGTTGGAGGGATCGTGGACGCCGACATCACGCTGTTCGTCGACGGCACCGAGCACCGGCTCACCGTGGACACCCGCACGACCGTGCTCGACGCCCTGCGCGAACGGCTCGGGATCACCAGCGCGAAGAAGGGCTGTGACCACGGCCAGTGCGGCGCCTGCACCGTGCTGCTGGAGGACCGGCGCGTCAACAGCTGCCTGATGCCCGCCGTGGCGCACGACGGCGCTCACCTGCGCACCGCCGACGGCCTCGTTGACGGCGAGCCGCACCCGTTGCAACGCGGGTTCATCCGGCACGACGCCTTCCAGTGCGGCTACTGCACGCCTGGGCAGGTCGTCTCCGCGGTCGCCGCCGTCGAAGAGCTGAAGGCGGGAGAGCCCAGCGCTGTGACCGCCGAGGGCGCCGATCTCGACGATGAGATCCGGGAGCGGATGAGCGGCAACATCTGCCGGTGCGGCGCCTACGCCAACATCGTTCGCGCGGTCAACGAGGCGGTGACCCGATGAGACCCTTCCACTACGAGCGCGTCGCCGACGTGGACTCGGCGGTGAGCGTGCTCGCCGAGACGCCCGGAGCCGAGTACCTGGCCGGTGGCACCAACCTCGTGGACCTGATGAAGCTGGAGGTCGCCGCGCCGGAAGTCCTCGTCGACGTGCGTCGGCTGACCTCCGACCAGATCGAGGACCACGACGGCACGTTGCGCATCGGTGCCTCGGTCACCAACAGCGCGCTGGCTGCGGATCCGCTGGTGCGGCAGCGCTTCCCGGTGCTGTCCCAGGCAGTGCTCGCGGGTGCCTCCCCGCAGCTGCGCAACCTCGCCACCACCGGGGGAAACCTGCTGCAACGCACCCGGTGCGGCTACTTCCAGGACATCACGACACCGTGCAACAAGCGCGAACCCGGCAGCGGCTGCTCGGCCCGCGAGGGCTTCCACCGGGAGCACGCGATCCTGGGCGCCTCCCGCGAATGCGTGGCCACCCACCCCTCGGACATGGCGGTGGCGCTGGCCGCGCTCGACGCCGTGGTCAACACCGTCGGTCCCGGCGGAAGCCGCCGCATCGACCTGGTGGACCTGCATCGCTTGCCCGGCGACGAACCGCAACGCGACACCGTGCTCGAACACGGTGAGCTCATCACCTCGGTGGACGTGCCGCCGCTGGACTTCGCGGTGACCTCCCGCTACCGGAAGGCCCGCGACCGCACCTCGTTCGCGTTCGCGCTGGTCTCGGTGGCGGCCGCCCTCGACGTCGCCGACGGCGCGGTCCGCGACGTGCGGCTCGCGCTGGGCGGGGTGGCGCACAAGCCATGGCGGGCCACCACCGCCGAGCAGGTGCTGCGTGGTGAGCCGGCGACCGCGGACGACTTCCGCCGTGCCGCCGATGCCGAGCTGGAGGCGGCGAATCCGTTGCCCGGTAACGATTTCAAGGTGCAGCTGGTGCGTAACATGATTACCGGAGCGCTCGCGGACCTGGCGGGGGTGTCGAGATGAGCACCGCCGCCACCCGAATCCTCGGAGCTCCACTCGACCGCCTCGAAGGGGAGGCGAAAGTCCGCGGCCGCGCGCTCTACGCGGCCGAACACCCGGTCGACAAGCCCGTGCACGCCCACCTGGTGCAATCGCAGATCGCGCGCGGGCGCATCACCACCATCGACGCGACCGCGGCGCTGGACGAGCCCGGAGTGCTCGACGTGGTCACCCACCACAACGCTCCCGAGCTCGCCTCCACCGACGACGCCGAACTCGCGGTCCTGCAATCACCGCAGGTCGGTTACCGGGGACAGCCGATCGCCGTAGTGCTCGCCGAATCCTCCGAGATCGCCCGCGCCGCAGCCGGTCTCGTGCGCGTCGAGTACGAGCAGGACGAGCACGACGCGGACCTCGACGCCGACCGCGACGATCTCGTACCGGCCGACGACGACCTCGACCAGGGCGAGCTCGACGCCGCGCTCGCCGGGTCGGTGATGGCGCACGACGCGGTCTACACCGTGCCGCAGGAGCACCACATCGCGATGGAACCGCACGCCACGACCGCCGCGTGGTCCGAAGGCGAGCTCACCGTCTACGACTCCACGCAGGGCGTGCACTGGGTGCGCGACGCGCTCACCGAGCTCTTCGGTGTCGACGCCGAGAACGTGCACGTCGTCGCACCGCACGTCGGCGGTGGGTTCGGGTCCAAGGGGCCCGCGCACGCACACCTGGTGGCCGCCGTCCTAGCCGCCCAGCGCGTCGAACCGCGCCCGGTGAAGCTGGTGCTCACTCGCCAGCAGGTCTTCCCGATCGTCGGGCACCGCGCCGCCACGATCCAGCGCGTGCGGCTCGGCGCAGACTCCAGCGGACGCCTCACCGCCATCGGCCACGACGTGATCGCACAGGACGCCCGCTTCAAGAGCTTCCCCGAACTGGCCGGAAAACCCACGCGCACGATGTACGCCGCACCGAACCGCCGGATCACCCACCGGCTGGCGCAGCTGGACCTGCCGGTGCCGACGTGGATGCGGGCACCGGGCGAGTGCCCCGGGATGTACGCGCTGGAAACGGCGATGGACGAGATGGCCATCGCCTGCGGGCTGGACCCCATCGAGTTCCGCATCCGCAACGAACCCGAGACCGATCCGGACACCGGGCTGCCGTACTCCAGCCGGAACCTGGTGGCCTGCCTGCGCGAAGGCGCCAGCAGGTTCGGCTGGGCCGACCGCGACCCGGTTCCGGGCGCCCGCCGCGACGGCGAGTGGCTGGTGGGCACCGGTGTCGCCGCCTCCACCTATCCGGTCAACTCGCAGCCCGGCACCCAGGCCACCATCCAGGCCAGGCCCGACGGCCGGTACCGGGTGCTGCTCGGCGCGGTCGACATCGGCACCGGAGCGTGGACCGCGCTGACCCAGATCGCCGCCGACGCCCTGGGCGCTGACGTCGATCGTGTCGTGCTCAGCATCGGCGACACCGACCTGCCCTGGGCCTCCGGCGCGGGCGGTTCGACCGGGATCACCTGCTGGGGCTCGGCGATCGTCGACGCCGCGCGCCGGCTGCGCATGGAGCTGCCCGACGGCGAGCCGGTGCCCGAGGAAGGTGTGGTGGTGACCGGTCGGATGCCCCACAACCCGCATCAGGGCACCTACGCGATGCACAGCTTCGGCGCTCAGTTCGCCGAGGTGCGGGTGAACGTCGACACCGGCGAGGTGCGGGTGCCGCGCATGCTCGGCATCTTCGCCGCCGGGCGCATCGTCAACGCCAAGACCGGTGCCTCGCAGCTCATGGGAGGCATGACGATGGGCATGTCGATGGCCCTGCACGAGGAGGCCCACGTCGATCCGCGCTACGGGCACGTGATCAACCGGGACATGGCGCAGTACCACGTCGCGGCGTGCGCCGACGTCGGAGACATCGAGGTCGACTGGATCGACGAGGACGATCCCTACGTCAACCCGATGGGCACCAAGGGCATCGGCGAGATCGGCATCTGCGGCACCGCGGCCGCAATCGACAACGCGGTGCACCACGCCACCGGCGTCCGCGTCCGAGACCTGCCCATCACGCCCGACAAGCTCGTCGGCACGATCTGATCGTCGCTGGGCATCCCGGAAGCGGTCGATCTCAACGTTGATGCTCTTCGGCATCCTCGGGCCCGCGCACCCGGCGGCCGGTGGTCTCGTCGCGGTCGGCGATCGCGTGCGCCGTCAGCTCTTCTTCAGCTCCTGGGCGAACATCACGAGGATGCCGCTGGGGCCGCGGACGTAGGTGAGCTTGTAGACGTCCTCGTAGGTCGCCACGCCGCGCAGCGGACGACATCCGTGCTCGGCGGCGATCGCCAGGGCTTCGTCGATGTCGTCGACCGAGAAGGCGACGCGGTGCATGCCGATCTCGTGGGGACGAGTCGGCGCGGTCTCGATCGCTTCGGGGTGGAGGTACTCGAACAGCTCGAGGTGCCCGCCGTCCGGCGTCTGGAGCATCGCCACCTTGGCGTGGTTGTCGTCGAGGCCGACGGCGGTGTCGGCCCACTCCCCGCTGACCGCGGTGCGGCCGACGACCGTGAGGCCGAGGTCGGTGAAGAAGGAGATCGTCGCTTCGAGGTCGCGCACGGCGATGCCGACGTTCTCGAACTTGATGGCCATGCCTCGGAGGGTACCGAGCCGGACCGACCGTCCCCGGTGAGTTCGGGTGGGATCTCAGCCGCGCGCCTCGTCCAGGGCCATCTCGGTGACGGTGCGCAGCGGGAGGCCGAGGGCCTTCGCCGCGGCGGCGACGTCGTCGTGCTCGGGTTTGCTGCGGTGCGGGCCGTGCTTGACGCGGATCCGATGTCCCCGCACGGACACGGTCGTGGTGCGGCGGGGGAGCGCGGTGCGCTGGACCTCGTGCCGACGGGTGCCGAGCGTGCCGGTCTCGGCCACCACGATCTCGGTCAGCTCCGCCTCGACCCCGGGGGTGCACAGCACGTGCAGGACGTGGGCGGGGCGGGACTTCTTCATCGTCGCCGGGCTGGTCCACGCGTCGGCCGCGCCGGCGTCGAGCAGCCGTTCGACCACGTGACCCAGGGATTCGCCGGTGACGTCGTCGACGTTGCACTCCACCACGACCATCGTCTCCGACCCGGTGTGGGAGGACCCCAGCGAGGCCGACAGGACGTTCGGGCGCTGCGGGAAGCGCTTGGTCCCGGCCCCGTAGGCGGTGGCGCCGAGCGTCATCGCCGGGGGAGGGGTGAACCGGGTGCCCATCGCCGCGACCAGGGCCGCGCCCGTCGGCGTGACCGTCTCCCCGGCGAGGTCCGCGCCGACCACCGCCGCGCCTTCCAGCAGGCGCAAGGTCGCCGGAGCGGGCGCGGGGAGCACTCCGTGCGCGCAGCGGACCGTGCCCGACCCCAGCGCGATCGGAGCGGCATGCACTGCGGTGACCGACAGTTCGTGCAACGCCGCCGCCACTCCGACGGTGTCCACGATGGTGTCCAGGCCGCCGACCTCGTGCAGGTGCACCTCCGCCGGATCGCGGTCGTGCAGCTGGCCCTCCACCCGCGCGATCGCTTCGAGCGCGGAAACCGCCAGCTGCGCAACGGGTTCCGGTCGCGCGCGGGAGGCGAGCTCGATCAGCTCCGCCGCGTGCCGCTCGGGCGCGTCATCGTCGGTGGTCACGACCGCTCTGGTCGCCGCGATCCCGTCCACCTGGACCCGCTCGGCGTCCAACGACCACTCCCGCAGGCCGGTGGACTCGATCGCCGATCGCACCCGCTCCAGCGGGGCTCCGAGCCCGAGCAGCGCGCCCAGCAGCATGTCGCCGGAGAGCCCGGTCGCGGGGTTGAGCCAGAGGATCATCGCCGGGCCACCACGGCCAACCGGTGCGCGGCCATCGCGGCGGAGAAACCCGAGTCGATGTTGACCACGGTCAGCCCGGCAGCGCAGGAGGTGAGCATCGCCAGCAGCGCCGTCACGCCGTCCAGCGAGGCTCCGTACCCGGTCGAGGTCGGCACCGCGATCACCGGGCACGACACCAGGCCGCCGACGGCGCTGGCCAGGGCGCCCTCCATGCCCGCCACCACGACCACGGCGTCGGCCTGCTCGAGGTCCTCGCTCGCGGCGAGCAGCCGGTGGATGCCCGCCACCCCGACGTCGCGGACCACGTGGGTGCGCAGGCCGATCGCGGAGGCGACCGCGTCCGCCTCCGCCGCGACCGGCCAGTCCGACGTGCCCGCCGTGGCCACGCACAGCCGGAAATCGCGCTGCTCGGCCGGTCGCCACACCAGCAACCGCGCCGTCTCGTCGTAGTCGCCCCCGGGCACCCGCACCGCCGCCGCGACCTCGGGTTCGACCCTGGTGACAAGGACGGGGCCGGTGCTGCGCGCCAGCAGCTCGGTCACGATGCCGGTGATCTCCTCCGGCAGCTTGCCGGGACCGTAGACCACCTCCGGAAGCCCCTGGCGGGATTCGCGGTCGGTGTCGACCCTGGCGTAGCCGAGATCGCTGAAGCCGGTCATGACGCCGTCCGGGTGGGCAGCAGCGGGAGCAGCACGTTCATCCGGCCGCTGGAGAACCCGGCCATGTCCAGCGCGCAGAACTCGAAGCCCGCTTCCCGGCCCGCGGCGTCGAGCTCGGCGTGGTGCGCTGCCGCGCGGTCGATGTCCTCGGCGGGCACCTCCAGGCGGGCCACCGTGCCCTGACCGTGCGCGCGAACCCGGCACACCGGGAACCCCAGGGCGTGGACGGCGGCCTCCGCCCGCTCGATGCGGGCCAGCACCTCCGGGGTGACCGGATCGCCGTAGGCGACGCGGGAGGCCAGGCACGCCGCGGCCGGTTTGTCCGCAGTGGACAGACCCAGCTCGGCGCTGGCCTGGCGGACGTCGGACTTGGTGAGCCCGGCGTCGACCATCGGCGCGATCGCGCCGCGCTGCGCGGCCGCGCGCTGGCCCGGCCGGTGATCTCCCAGATCGTCCACATTGGTGCCCAGCGCGATGGTGGCGCCCATCGTCGCCGCCAGCGGTTCCACCGCGTCGAACAGCGCGGACTTGCAGTGGTAGCAGCGATTTCCGTCGTTGGCGGCGTACTCGGGCCGATCGGCCTCGTCGGTGCAGACCTCGACGTGGGCGAGGCCGTGCTCGCGCGCGAAGCGCTTGGCCCGCTTGCGCTCGTCGGCCGCCAAGCTCGGGGACACGGCCGTGACCGCGAGCATCCGCGACCCCAGCTCCTGGTGCGCCACCACGGCCAGCAGCGCCGAGTCCACGCCACCCGAGAACGCCACGACCAGGGATTCCTCGGTTCTGACGCGCGCCCGCAGGCGGTCCAATCCGGTCACGACGCACTCCTCACGCACGCTCGCTCACAGCCATGTGGTCCGACCAGACTCTAACTCCATCGAGCGATGCATCCCATGCCGTCGAAGGAGATCTTTCCGGTGGTCAACGAGCCTTTTGGCGGCTCGTTCGGGGTGCTAGTGCGGACGCGCCCGCCTGTCCCTCGACCGAGTGGCACTCCCCGGCTCGGCGGCCGGACCGACCTACCTTCCGAAGGGAACGTGCCGATGGGAGGAGACCGCGGTGACCGACAACAACGCTGCTCAGCAGATCGCGGCCGGGTACACCTCCGGCGGAGCCGCCGTCGACCTCGGGGCGGTGGTCATCGACAACGAGGCCGATGCCGCGGCCCAGGTGCGCATCCCGCTGGCCACGCTCAACCGGCACGGCCTGGTCGCGGGTGCGACCGGCACCGGCAAGACCAAAACGCTGCAACTGCTCGCCGAACAGCTCTCCGACGCCGGGGTTCCCGTCGTGCTCGCCGACATCAAGGGCGACTTGTCCGGGCTCGCCCAGCCCGGCGAGGGCGGCGAGAAGCTCACCGCGCGCGCCCAGGACGTCGGCGACGACTGGCAGGCCTCGTCCTACCCGGTGCAGTTCCTCTCGCTGGGCACCGGCGGCCGCGGGGTGCCGATCCGGGCGTCGATCACCAGCTTCGGGCCGCTGCTGCTGTCCAAGGTGCTCGGGCTCAACGCCACCCAGGAGTCCACCCTCGGGCTGATCTTCCACTGGGCCGACCAGCGCGGGCTCGGACTGCTGGACACCAAGGACCTGCGGTCGGTCATCCAGTACCTGACCAGCGACGAGGGCAAGGCGGACCTCAAGGGCATCGGTGGTGTCTCGGCCGCCAGCGCCGGGGTGATCCTGCGGGCGCTGTCGAACCTGGAGGCCCAGGGCGGGGACGAGTTCTTCGGCGAACCCGAGCTGGAGGTGGCCGACCTGCTCCGGCAGACCGAGGGCAAGGGCGTGGTCAACCTCCTCGAGCTCGACGACGTGCAGACCAACCCGGTGCTGTTCTCCACGTTCCTGATGTGGCTGCTGGCCGAGCTCTTCGAGGAGATGCCCGAAGCCGGTGACCTGGACCGGCCGAAGCTGGTGTTCTTCTTCGACGAAGCGCACCTGCTGTTCAACGACGCGTCCAAGGCGTTCCTCGACCGCATCGAGCAGACGGTGAAGCTCATCCGCTCCAAGGGAGTCGGCGTCTTCTTCTGCACCCAGCTGCCCACCGACCTGCCCAACCCGGTGCTCTCGCAGCTGGGCGCCCGCGTCCAGCACGCGATCCGCGCGTTCACCCCCGAGGACCAGAAGGCGCTGTCCAAGACGGTGAAGACCTACCCGACCACCGAGCACTACCAGCTCGACGAGGCGCTGACGAGCCTCGGCATCGGGGAGGCGATCGTGACGGTGCTGTCGGAGACCGGCGCTCCGACACCGGTGGCCTGGACGCGGCTGCGCCCGCCGCGCTCGCTGATGGGCACCATCGGCGAGGACGCGGTCCGCTCCTCGGCCCAGTCCTCCGACCTGCACGCCAAGTACTCCGAGACGATCGATCGCGAGTCCGCCTACGAGAAGCTCGCCCAGAAGGTCACCGAGCCCGCTGCGGAAGAGGGGCAGGCCCCGCAGCAGAAGGGCGCGCGCGAGGAAGCGGGGATGTTCCAGAAGGCGATGGAGAACCCGGCCGTGCGCTCGTTCTTCCGCTCCGCGGCCAGCGCCGTCGGCCGCGAGGTCACCCGCGGGCTGTTCGGCAACAGGAGGCGCTGACTGACCCCGCTTCACCCGATCAGGTAGGGTCTGCCCGACTTATCCACGCGGGAGCTCGGGCGAATCGGGCTGAGAGGGTGGCACGCAGCGCGCCACCGACCGCAGAACCTGTCCGGATAATGCCGGCGTAGGGAGCTGTCGATGGCGCTTGACGTCGAACGGTCCGAAGTTCCGAACACCCTGGACGAACCGGCACCCAGAACGCTGGGGGTGCTCGACCAAGGAGCCTTCTGGGGCAACCTCGGTGTGAGCCTGCTGGGATTCAGCGGTGCGCTCGCGGTGCTCGCGCCCGCTGGCGTGCCGCAGCTGTCCTTCGCGGCCGCGGTGACGGCGACCGTCGTCGGGACCGTGCTGGGCAGCCTGATGGTCGGCATCGCGGCCATCCCCGGAGCCCGCACGGGCGCACCGGCGATGATGCTGCTGCGCGGCCTGTTCGGCACCCGGTTGTCCTACGTGCCGACCGTGCTCAACATCCTCCAGCTGGTCGGCTGGGGGACGTTCGAGCTGCTGGTGATCGCCCAGGGCGCCGAGGCGCTGTTCGGCGGTGGACCGCAGTGGCTGTACGTGCTCATCGCCGGAGCCCTCACCACCGCGCTGACCTTGCGCCCCCTCGGTGCGCTGAGGTTGCTGCGCCGCTACGTGAGCATCGCCGTGCTCATCGCGATGGTCTACTTCTTCGTGCAGCTGCTGCTCCAGCCGTTGCCGCCGATGAACGACGGGTCCTGGGAGGGGTTCTGGCCCGGTGCCGACGCGGCGCTGGCCGTCGCGGTGTCCTGGCTGCCGGTCGCCTCGGACTACTCGCGGCACTCGCGGTCGGCCAGCGGTGCGTTCACCGCGGCGACCGTCGGTTACTCGGTCACCCAGATCGCCTGCTACCTGCTGGGACTGCTCGGTCTGGCGCTGGTCGGGTTCGACGGGGACAAGGCGTTCGACCCGCTGCTGGCGGCGCCGCTGGGCGTGCTGTTCTTCGCGGTGCTGGTGCTGCGCGAGGTCGACCAGTCCTTCGCCGACACCTATTCGACCGCGGTGTCCATCCAGAACTTGCGCCCCAGCACCGATCGGCGGCTGTTGAGCTTGATCGTCGGCGTGGTCAGCACGCTGGCAGCGCTGACGATGGACATCGAGCAGTTCTCCAACTTCCTGCTGCTGATCGGATCGGTGTTCGTGCCGATGTTCGGCGTGCTGGCGGTGGACTACTTCTACAACGCCCGCAACCGCGAGTGGGACGTCTCGGCGCAGGCCCCCTCCCGCTGGGGGATGCTGATCGCCTGGCTGCTGGGCTTCGCGACCTTCCAGCTGATCAACCCCGGCGAACTGGGCTGGTGGACCGCGTTGTGGACCGGCGCCCGCGAGGCCATCGGGTTCACCGTCCCGACCTGGATGAGCGCTGCGCTGACCTCGTTCGTCATCTCCGCGGTGGCCGCGGGCATCATCGGCCTGCTCGCCCGCAGCCGCCGGAAGGGCTGAACCGGGCGGTTCGCGTCGAGGCGAACCGCCCGGAGACCGGGGACGGCTCCAGCCAGGAGGGGCGGCGGTGGTGGCTGGAGCCGTCGTTTCCGGGCGCCGGGACTCAGTGGTCCCGGCGCGTCACCAGGTGGGCCAGTGCCGAGAGCGCCTCTGCCGCGTCCTCCACCGGCTCCGCTCTGCGGAGATCGGTCAACGCCGAGGCGAGCAGTTCATCGGCCTGGGCCTGGCTCCACGCCCGCCCGCCGGCGAGCGTGACGAGCTCCGCGGCCTGGGCGAGCTCGCCGCTGACCAGCGGCTGCTCCCGGTAGTAGAGGGACGCCAGCCGCTGGCCCGCGCTCGAGCCCGAGGTCAGCGCGGAGACCACCGGCAACGTCTTCTTGCGGGTGCGCAGATCGGAGAACACGGGTTTGCCGGTCATCGCCGGATCACCCCAGATCCCCAGCAGGTCGTCGATGTGCTGGAAGGCCAGCCCCAGCCGCTCCCCGAAGCTGCGCATCCTGGTGATCTGCTCCGGCGAGCCGCCACCGTGCAGCGCGCCGAGCGCGCACGCGGCCCCCAGCAGAGCACCGGTCTTGTCGCGGGCCATCCGCTGGCACGCGGCGACGTCCACGTCGGCACGCGTCTCGAACTCCAGGTCCGAGTTCTGCCCGTCGATGAGGCCGAGCACCGCGCTGCTGAGCATCCGCACCGCGCTGGCCGCCTCCGGGTGGTGCGAGGAGGCGAGCACGTCGGCCGCCAGCGTCAGCAACGCGTCGCCGGCCAGGATCGCGGTGGCGTTGCCGAACACCGTCCAGGCCGTCGGCCGATGTCGGCGCGTGACATCGCCGTCCATCACGTCGTCGTGCAGCAACGAGAAGTTGTGCACCAGTTCCACGGCCACCGCGGCCGGCACCGCGTCCGCCGGATCGCCACCGACGGCCGAGGCGCTGAGCAGCACCATGGTCGGCCGCATCGCCTTGCCCCGGTCGGCGCGCACCGGGTTCCCGCGCTCGTCGAGCCACCCCAGGTGGTAGCCGGCGACCTGGCGCATCCGGTCCGGGAGCCGGTCCACCGCCGCTCGCAACGCGGGCTCGACCATGGTTCGGCTGCTGGTCAGCGCCTCGAAGGCCTGACCGGCGCGGTTCGCGTCCTGCTGCATCGTCGTCATTGCGGGTTCCCTTCGCTCAGCGGGTGATTTCGACGTTCTCCAGGACGCCGAGCGCGTCCGGGACCAGCACCGCGGCGGAGAAGTAGGCGCTGACCAGGTAGGAGAGGACCGCCTGTTCGTTGATGCCCATGAAGCGCACCGAGAGTCCGGGCTCGTGCTCGTCGGAGATCCCGGTCTGGCGCAGCCCGACGACGCCGTGGTCGTCCTCGCCGGTGCGCATGCACAGGATCGAGGTGGTGCCCTTGGCGCTGATCGGGATCTTGTCGGTGGGCAGGATCGGCACGCCGCGCCAGGACTGGACCGCGTGCCCCTGCACCTCGGTGGTCTGCGGGTACAGGCCGCGCTTGCTGCACTCCCTGCCGAACGCGGCGATGGTGCGGGGGTGTGCCAGGAAGAACCGCGACTTCCTGCGGCGGGACAGCAGTTCGTCGAGGTCTTCGGGGGTGGGCGGCCCGGTTCGGGTGTGCAGCCGCTGTTGAAGGTCGGCGTTGTGCAGCAGCCCGAAGTCTCGGTTGTTGAGCAGTTCGTGCTCCTGGCGCTCACGCAGCGCCTCGACGGTGAGCCGGAGCTGTTGCTCGGTCTGGTTCATCGGCTGGTTGTAGAGGTCGGCGACGCGGCTGTGCACTCGCAGCACGGTCTGCGCGATGCTGAGCTCGTACTCGCGCGGTGCCAGCTCGTAGTCGACGAACGTTCCGGGCAGCGCGGTTTCGCCGGAATGACCGGAGGCCAGCGCGATGTCGATCTCACCGCGCTTGTTCGTCGCCGGTGTCGGCGAGGCGTACTCGGCGGCCACGTGCGCGCGCAGCTCGTCGAACTGCCTGGTGACCTCGTGCAGCGCCGCGCGGTCGAGGGCGAGCACGATGCAGGGCGTGACCGCGCGGTAGGTGCTGTCCCATGTGGACTGCGCGGTCGCCAGCACCTGGGAGCCGAAGAACCTGCCGCCCGCCAGCGTGTCGGTGACGGTGTCCGCGCCGTACTCGCCGCTGCGGATCTTGTCGACCTTGCCGTGCGCGATCAGCACCACCTCGGTCGCCGGTTCCCCGCCGACCGAGATCAGTTGCCCCGGCTCGTAGTGGCGCTGCACGAACCGGTCGGCCAGAGCGCTCAGCGCCGAGTCGTCGTAGCCGCGCAGCAGCGGCAGTTCGGTGAGCTCGCGAGGGATCACGCGGACCTCGTCGCCGGTGTTGGTGAAGGTGATCAGGCCGTCGCCCGCTGCGCAGGTCAGCCGCCGGTTGACCCGGTAGGTCCCTGCTTCGACGTCGACCCACGGCAGCATCCTCAGCAACCAGCGGGAGGTCCTGCCCTGCATCTGCGGCTGCGTTTTTGTGGTCGTGGAAAGCCTGCGCGCAGCCTGCGTGCTCAGGCTCAGAGCCGGGTTCTCGGTGGCGGTCAAGGTGTGTCAACTCCTCTGATCGGGGAGAGGAGCGGGCCGGCCTGCGCGACCGGCCCGCGCGGTCAGCTCTCGCGGCCCACTTCGACGTGCTCGAGCACGCCGAGCGCGTCCGGAACCATCACCGCCGCCGAGTAGTAGGTGCTGACCAGGTAGGAGATGACCGCCTGCTCGTTGATCCCCATGAACCGCACCGACAACCCGGGTCGGTACTCGTCGGGCAGGCCCGTCTGGTGCAGACCGACCACGCCCTGGTTCTGCTCGCCGAGCCGCATCAGCAGCACCGAGCTCGTGCGCTTGTCGCTGACGTGCAACTTGTCGCACGGCAGGATCGGCACACCTCGCCATGCTGGAACCTGGTGCCCGCCGAGGTCGATGCTCTGCGGGTACAGGCCGCGCTTGCTGCACTCCCGGCCGAACGCGGCGATGGTGCGCGGATGTGCCAGGAAGCAGCCGGGTTCCTTCCACACCAGGGTCAGCAGCTCGTCCAGGTCGTCGGGAGTCGGAGGCCCGGTCCGGGTGGGGATGCGCTGCCGCAGGTCGGCGTTGTGCAGCAGGCCGAAGCCGCGGTTGTTGACCAGCTCCTCCTCCTGGCGCTCGCGCAACGCCTCGATGGTCAGCCGGAGCTGCTGCTCGGTCTGGTTCATCGGCTGGTTGTAGAGGTCGGCGACCCGGCTGTGCACCCGCAGCACGGTCTGGGCCACGCTGAGCTCGTACTCGCGCGGAGCGAGCTCGTAGTCGACGAACGTGCCGGTCAGCGAAGGTTCGCCGGAGTGGCCCGATGCGATGTCGATGTCGGCCTCGCCGTGCGGGTTGTGCGGCCGACCGGGCCCGGCGAGGACCTCCCGGACGTGCTCGCGCAGCGATTCCGAGGAGCCGTTGAGCTCCTGGAAGGTCCGCCGGCCGAGCGAGAGCACGGTGCAGGGCGTCACCGCCTTGTAGCTGGCGTCCCACTCGACGGAATCGCCCGCCAGCACCTGCGCGCCGAAGTACTGCCCGTCGGCGAGGACCTCCAGCACGGTCTGGTCGCCGTACTCGCCGGTGCCGATCTTGTTGACCTTGCCGTGCGCGATGAGCACCACCTCCTCGGCCGGGTCA
Source organism: Saccharopolyspora terrae (assembly GCF_004348435.1). Lineage (NCBI taxonomy): Bacteria > Bacillati > Actinomycetota > Actinomycetes > Pseudonocardiales > Pseudonocardiaceae > Saccharopolyspora > Saccharopolyspora terrae. The sequence continues at coordinate 15,053 of NZ_SMKS01000031.1, forward strand.
CCGGAGTTGGCGATCACCTCGCCCGGTTCGAACTGGCGCTGCACGAACCGGTCGGCGAGCGCGCGCAGCGCCGACTCGTCGTCGAAACCGCGCAGCAGCGGCAGTTCCTGGAGCTCCTGGGGGATGACGCGGACATCGGCCCCGGTGTTGCTGAAGGTGATCCGGCCGTCCCCGAGGGTGTAGGTGAGCCTGCGGTTTACCCGGTACACGCCACCCGCGGCCTGCACCCACGGCAGCATGCGCAGCAGCCACCGCGAGGTGATGCCCTGCATCTGCGGGACCGACTTGGTCGTGGTCGCGAGGTTCCTGGCCGCGGTGGTGCTCAGGCTCAACTGCGGCGCTTCGGTGTCGGCGGGGTTCGGATCGGTCGCAGTCACGACAGAAATACCACCAATCATAGAGCTGACAAATCGTCGGGAGAGTGCTCGAGGGGTTCGGTCCGGCGCGAAGGTGGACACGAAAGGTGAATCGGCGAATGTCGTCGAGGAATTCGAGAGGGGTGGAAGGAATTGTTGTCCGGGGTCGGATTGGCGGTCCCGGCGTTGCTTCCAGGTGGAACGCTAGCACCAGCCCACTCGGCCGTACAGTCACCCGAAAGTGCCGAATGGCGCTATACGCAGTGGTCAGCGCAGGGGAGCGCCATGATCACCTGATGGTCCCATTGCGCCACGCAGGGTGGCGCGCAGCTCCCGTCACGCTAGTCGTTTCCGGGGTCGGATCAGCCTGGTGACCCATTGCGGGGGAGGTGGAACGGGAGATTTCGGGACCCCATTGCTCCACCCGGGCGACGGATGTGTGAACTCGAATTCCACGAATCGGGTTATCCATTTACCGGCGATCTTGGGCGTATTGTTCGGGATGTGGTTCTGCCGGGTGTTTCCCGGGTTCGGTCGAGATAGGTGAAGGACCATCAGAATCGGCGAACCGGTTGACTCTTCTCTCCAGGAGGCGATTTCGCGTGAAGTGGAACCTGCGGTTGGTCGCGGCGCAGCGCGGTATCTGGAAGGCCACCGACCTGCAGCGGAGATTCGCCGAGCACGGCCTGGTGATCTCCGCCGGGAAGATGTCCGGCCTGTGGTCGAAGACCCCCGCCAGCCTGAAGCTGGACGATCTCGACATCATCTGCCGCGTGCTGGGCTGCGAGGTCGGTGACCTGCTGGAGCCCGAAGCGCAGGTGGTGCCCGCACCGCGACAACCTGACGTCGTCCGCGAGACGACCGCGAGAATCGCGGAATGAACCTGGTCCTCAGCGGAACCGTTTGGGTGCTCGGCGCATCGCTGGGCGCGGCGCTGATCGGCTACCTGGTGCGCAGGATCGGCCAGGACGAGGGGAGACCGAGCAACAACGACGCCGCCGGGCAGGTCTTCACCATCGTCAGCGGCCTGCAGGCCGTGGTCCTGGCGTTCGTGCTGGTGACGCTCTTCGACGCGGTCACCGACGCCAGGCAGGGCGCCTACCAGGAGGCCCAAGACCTCGTGGCGGTGTCCTGGGCCGTGGAATCCCTGCCGGCGCCGACGGCTGCCGAGGTGCGCAGGCACAGCGTGGCTTACCTCGACGGCGTCGTCGGCGCCGAATGGCCGCAGATGCAGCGCGGAGCTCCGGTCGGTGGGCCGGGCTGGGGGCGGTTGGACCAGATCCGGACGGTGGTGGTCAACGCGCCGGCCGACGGGGAGTTCCAGGAGGGCCGCAAGTCCGAGGCACTGGACAAGCTCAAGGACGTCTACGCGGAACGGCACGAACGGCTCACCCGGGCGTTCGACCGCGGGGTCGTCGCGGTCGTGTGGTTCGTGCTGATCGTGGGCAGCCTGGGGTGCGTGCTGCTGCCGAACCTCTTCGGTGGCACGAAGTTGTTCCCGCACATCGTTCTGGTGTCCACATTGGCCGGTGCGCTGGCGCTGCTGCTGTTCGCGATCTTCCAGCTGCAGAACCCGTTCAGCGGCGGGTCGCGGATCGAACCGGAGGCGTTCCAGTGGGCGCTCGCACGTCTCGGGCGGGGCTAGCCGGGGCCCTCGCGCTGCTGGCAGCGGTGGTCGCCCCGGCCGCCGAGGCGGATCCGGCGTGCGAGGCGCTGCAGGTCCGCACCCGGGGCAGCGCCTCGGTGCTGCACCGGGTGGTGTTGCCCGACTTCACCGACACCCGGGTCGGTGCGCTGCCGTGCCGGGTGAACGCTCTCGGGTACTCGACCGCGCAGGGCTTCGCCTACGGCATCGCGTCGGGTTTCTCCGACGGTGGTCACGTGGTCGTGCTGTGGCCGAGCGATCGACCGCTGGACCTCGGACCGGTCATCGCGGGGCGTACCGACACCCGGTGGAACCCGCTGGACCACCCGACGGCGGGGGCGATCGCAGGAGACCGCTGGTACGTCCTCGAAGACGACCACCTGCACGCGGTGGACGTCGATCCTGCGAGCCCGACGTTCCGGCACGTGCTGTCCTCGGTCGAACTCGACGAGCACCACGGTCCGTTCGGGGTCGACGACTTCGACGTCGGCCCCGACGGGCTGCTCTACGGAGTCGCCCAGACCTACGCGGGAATCCCGGCGGTGATCCGGATCGACCACCGCACCGGCGCCGTCGATCCGGTGGTGCGGCTGCCCGGGCTGCTGTCCGACAGCTACGGGTCCGTCGTGATCGGGCGGGACCGGGCGCTCTACGTCACCGCCAACCACAGCGGCGGGACGTACCGGCTCGGCAGCGGCGGAGCATTGGTGAAACTGGCCGATGTGCCGCACATGTCCAGTTCCGACGCCGCGGGATGCCTGCGACGTCCACCACCAACTCCGTCGCCACCGTCACCAACGACGACACCGCCGCCGCCACCAACAACGACACGACCAACGCCGCCGGCGCCCGCGACGTCCACGACGGCGCCCCCGACGACGTCGGCTCCCACGCGGCCCGCTCCGACGGTGACGCCCACGCCCACCCGCGGACCGGTGCCGCCTGAACCGGTCGAGGAGCCGTCCGAACCGTCGGAAACCGCCTCGCCCGCCTCGGTGTTCGAGGACCCCGACGCCGACGAGGCCGGGCACACCACGCAGGAGAAGCGGCGCTGGGCGGTGGCCGCCCTGGTGCTGCTCATCGGCGGGAGCGCGGCCGTCCGCGCGCTGGGACGGGGCTGAGCGCGCGGCGATGCTGGTCACGACCGTGGGATCTGGAGGTGATGTCACCGGCTAGGCTGCCGCGCATGCTGCAGGCTCGGGATGAACGGACGCTGCTTCGCTGCGGGACCGCAGGCGCGGTGCTGTTCGTGGCCGTGTTCCTGGTGCTCGGTTCGGTGCGGTCGGACTACGACCCGCTCCGCCACTCGGTGAGTTCGCTGGCGATCGGTTCGCTCGGCTGGGCGCAGGCGGTGAACTTCTGCATCAGCGGTGTCCTGGTCGCCAGCTTCGCGTTCGGGGCGCGGTCGGTGCTGCTGCGGTTGGGCGGCGACTGGTGGATTCCCGGTCTGATCATCGCGATCGGCGTCGGTCTCATCGGTGCCGGTTTCTTCACCACCGACCCGGTCAACGGCTACCCGCCGGGTGAGGTGGGGGAGATCACCGCGACCGGTGTGCTCCACCAGTTCTTCGCGATCGGCGTGTTCCTGGGGGTTCCCGTCGCGAGCTGGTTGCAGGGCCGGCTGTTCTGGTCGACCGAACACCCCTGGTGGGCTGCCTACTGCTTCGCGACCGCGGTGGCCTGCGCGATCGGATTCGTGCTGGCCGTGCTCGGTTTCGCCGGGGTTGCCGACTTCGAGCCCCACGCGGGGCTCTACCAGCGCATCGCGCTGTGCGTCGGTTTCGGGTGGTTGATGCTGCTGTCGGTGTTCCTGCGCAGCGCTCGCTTCTCCCGGGCCTTCAACGTCCGGGTCCGGACGGCCTGACGCCCCGGTCCACGCGGGACCGGGGCGTCGGTGAACGAGTTCAGTCCTGGGCGAGTCGAGCCGGGAAACCGCCGGTGGCGATCGGGCCCCAGCGGTCGATGGTGATCCGGATCAGAGACTTGTCCTGGCGGACCATCGCCTCCCGGTACTCGTCCCAGTCCGGGTGCTCGCCGGAGATGCACCGGAAGTACTCGACCAGGCCGTCCAGCGCGTCGGGCATGTCCAGCACCTCCGCGGTGCCGTCGACCTGCACCCACGGGCCGTTCCACTCGTCGGAGACCACGCACACCGAGGCCTGCGGGTTGCGGCGCAGGTTCCGCGTCTTGGCCCGCTCCGGGTAGGTCGAGATGACCAGCCGTCCCTCGGTGTCCACACCGCAGGTCAGCGGCGACATCTGGGGCCGACCGTCGGCTCGGCTGGTGACCAGGACGCCCTTGTGCCTCGGTCGCAGGAACTCCAGCAGAGCTTCGCGGTCGACCTTGTCAGCGGTGGCGATCGCCATGAACAGCTCCTCGAAACAGATCGCTGAGAACGCCGTCCAGCCTAGTCCCCGCCACCGACGATCGCCCGCCCTCCACTGTGGATCGTTGCCTGCTGACCGGCGTTTCTAGACCCGTTCGAAGACGGCGGCCAGGCCCTGCCCGCCTCCGATGCACATGGTCTCGAGCCCGTAGCGGGCCTCGCGGCGCTGCATCTCGCGCGACAGCGTCGCGAGGATCCGGCCACCCGTGGCGCCCACCGGGTGCCCGAGGGAGATGCCGGAACCGTTGACGTTGAGCCGGTCGAAGTCGGCGGGCTTGAACTCCCACTCGCGGGTGCAGGCCAGCACCTGCGCCGCGAAGGCTTCGTTGAGCTCGATGAGGTCCACATCGGCCAGGCCGATCTCGGCGCGCTGCAACGCCTTGGCCGTCGCCGGCACCGGACCGATGCCCATGGTCCGCGGCGGCACGCCGGCCCGCGCCCACGACACCAGCTTCACGAGGGGGCGGAGTCCCAGCTCGGCGGCCTTCTCCGGAGTGGTGACGACGCAGATCGAAGCGGCGTCGTTCTGGCCGCTGGCGTTGCCCGCGGTCACGGTCGCGTCCGGGTCGTTCTTGCCCAGCACCGGTTTGAGGCCGGCGAGCTGCTCCAGCGTGGTGTCCGGCCGGGGGTGCTCGTCGACGTCGATGACGACCTCGCCCTTGCGGGAGCGCACCGGCACCGGCACCAGCTCGTCGTCGAAGCGCCCGGCCTGCTGCGCCTCGGCGGCGCGCTGCTGCGAGCGGACCGCCAGCTCGTCCTGCTCCTCCCGCGCGATGCCGTACTCGCGCCGCAGGTTCTCGGCGGTCTCCAGCATCCCGCCCGGAACGGGGTAGTTCTCGCCGCCCGCCGTCGTGCGGCCGCGGGCCAGCGAGTCGTGCAGCTCCAGTCCGCTGCCGCGAATGCCCCAGCGGGCCTCGGTGGTGTAGAACGGCGCGCTGCTCATGCTCTCGGCGCCACCGGCCAGCACCACGTCGCTGACCCCGGTCTGCACCTGCATCGCGGCGTCGACCACGGCCTGCAGGCCCGACCCGCAGCGGCGGTCGATCTGGGTTCCGCCGACCTCCACCGGAAGCCCGGCGTCGAGCGCGGCGACCCGGCCGATCGCAGGGGCGTCCGAGGTGGGGTAGCAGTGGCCGAGGATGACCTCGTCGATCTCCTCGCCGTGAAGCCCGGTGCGCTCCAGCAGGCCCTTGATCGCGGTGGCGGCCAGCTCCACCGCCGACACCGTCTTGAACACTCCGCCGAACCGGCCGATCGGGGTCCGCAGCGGCTCGCAGATCACCGCTTCGCGCATCACTTGCTCCTTCGCGTTGGCACGCCGCCGTTTCGGACGTCGTTCTTTCGTTGGTAGCACAGCTTCAGCGCGGATCGTAAGAAGCGGCGATTATGTCCGAACGCGTCTCACCGGGGTGTGAATTCGGTATTGGACGCTCTCGGCGAGGCGTGCGAAGCTGACCGGAATCGGTGTCGTCAACGAAGGAGTCGACCATGCTGCCGGGCGAGTGGGCGGAGCGCGTGAAGACCGTGCGGGTGATCGGCACCGGTGTCATGGGGCGCGGCATCGCCCAGATCTGCGCGGCCGCCGACATCACCGTCGAGCTCGCCGATGCTCGACCGGAGGCCGTCGAGACCGCGGTGGCCGAGATCGGCCGGATGTACGACAAGCTCGCGGGCAAGGGCCGGATGAGCGCCGAGGAGGCCGCCGCCGCGACGCGCCGGCTCGTTCCGGTCTCCGACCCGCTGAGCGAAACCGACTGCGACCTGGTCGTCGAAGCCGTCCGGGAGGACCTCGACACCAAGCGCCAGCTGTTCGCCGAGCTCGAACGGACCTGCCCGCAGCACACCGCGTTCGCCACCAACACCAGCTCGCTGCAGGTCACCTCGATCGCCACCGCTCTGCAGGACCCGAGCAGGCTCGCCGGCCTGCACTTCTTCAACCCCGTGCCGCTGATGCGCCTGGTCGAGGTCATCCCCGGCGCTCGCACGGCCGCCCACCTGCCGGACGCGCTCACCGAACTGGTCCGCCGGCTGGGGCACACGCCGGTGCGGGCCACCGACACGCCGGGATTCCTGGTCAACCACGCCGGGCGCGGTCTGATCACCGAAGCGCTGCAGATCCTCGCGGAGGACCTGGCGACCCCGGAGGACGTCGACCGCATCGCCCGGGACGTGCTCGGACTGAAGATGGGGCCGTTCGAGCTGATGGACCTCACCGGGCTGGACGTCACGCACCCGGCGATGGAGAGCATCTTCACCGGCTACTACGGCGACCCCAGGCTGCGCCCGTCCCCGATCACCCGCGCTCGGCTGGAGGCGGGACTGCTCGGCCGCAAGACGGGGGAGGGGTTCTACCGCTACGAGGACGGCGTCAAGCAGGAACGGCCCGAGGCCGTCGCGCCGGAGGTCACCGGCGCGACGGTGTGGGCCGACGACACCGCGCTGCTGGAATCGCTGGCGGAGGCGGGCGTGCCGGTCGAGGGCGGTGACGAACCGTCCTCGGCGGAGATCGTGCTGGTCACGCCCTACGGGCACAGCGCGGCCTCGGCGGCCCGGTTGCCCGCCGAGCGCGTCTGCGGCGTGGACCCGCTGAGCAACGCCACCCGGTGCACGCTGACCGTGCACCCGGCCACCGACCCGGACGTGGCCCGCGCGGCCTGGGCGGCGCTGTCCGCGACTGGACGCGCGGTGACCGTCGTGCGCGACGGCCCGGGGATGATCGCCCAGCGCCTGCTCGCGGCGATCGTCAACACCAGCTGCTTCATCGCCGAGCAGCGGCTGGCCACACCCGGCGACATCGACACCGCCGTGCGCCTCGCGCTGGGCTACCCGCGCGGACCGCTGGAGTGGGGTCAGCAGCTGGGAGCGCGCCGGGTGCTGACGATCCTGCGCGCGCTGCACTCCGCCACCGGCGACCCGCGTTACCGGCCCAGCCGCTGGCTGGTCGAACGCGCCGACCTCGGCTTGGCGCTGGACGAGACCGGCACCGCGGTCGCCGACGTCCTCTAGCAGCTGCTCAGAGGTTGCTCGGCGCAAGCGGATTCCGCGCGCCGCTCCTGATGCGTGCCGAAACCGCCCAGGACTTGAACCGGGCTCAGTCCTCGGGCGTGTTGGCCTCGCGCAGCGTGCGCATGGCCTGGGCCAAGGCTCGCGAGTCGTCCTGGCCCAGGGGAGTGAGGACGTGCTCGCGCAGGACCTGGGCCGCCGTCTCGCGGGCGCGGTTGGCCACGTCCAGGCCGTGGTCGGTCAGCTCGGCGTAGGTGACCCGGCGGTCGGTCTCGCTGGGCACGCGGCAGATCAGGTCGGCCTTGGCCAGCCGGTCGGCGACCTTGGTGAACCCGCCGCTGCTCAGAGCCGCCTCACGGGCGAGCTTGGTCATCGGCATCCTGCTGTCGGGGGAGCGCACGAGCCGGAGAAGGATGTCGAGGGAGGCCATCGGCAGGCCGTACCCGTCCATGATCGCGGTGGCCAGCTTGGCGGCCGTGACGTGGTAGCCCTCGATGACCAGGCCCCACCAGGTGACGATCTCGTCGTCGTCGACGGCGCTGTCCGGACCGATCGCCTCGTTCAACGCAACGCTCCTTCACTGCATGTTCGTGGAGCCCGATGCTACATGAAAGACGTTTTCCGGAAAGTCGCTTGCGAGGAAGACAATTCCTCGGTATTGTCTTGCCTGCAAGAGATCGACCGATTCGGGCGATCTGCCGCGTGAACAGGAGTTTTGGACCGTGAGCAACGCCGTCAAGGTCAGCGTCATCTACTACTCGTCCACCGGGATCGGCGCTGAGATCGCCAACACCCTGGTCGCCGAAGCCGAGGCGGCGGGTGCCGAGGTGCGGCTGCGCCGAGTGCCCGAACTGGCCCCCGACTCGGCCATCGACAGCAACCCGGCCTGGCGCGCCAACGTCGAAGCCACCCGCTCGGTGCCGGAGGCCACCCCGGACGACGTCGTGTGGGCCGACGCGGTGATCTTCGGTTCGCCGACCCGCTTCGGCAACATCGCCGCCCAGCTCAAGCAGTACATCGACACCCTCGGCGGCGAGTGGGCGCAGGGCAGGCTCGCCGACAAGGTCTACAGCGGCTTCACCTCCAGCTCGACCGCCCACGGCGGGCAGGAGTCCACGCTGCTGGCGCTGTACAACACCATCCACCACTTCGGTGGCATCGTGGTCGCGCCGGGCTACACCGACGGCAGCAAGTTCGTCGACGGAAACCCCTACGGCACCAGCCACGTCGACGCGCAGGGCGAGAACAAGGTCGGCGACGTCACCCGCGCCGCCGCGTCCGTCCAGGCCCACCGCGTGGTCAAGGTCGCCCGCGCCCTGAAGAACGGTGCGTGACCGCACCGAATCCGCGCTGATGACGACGTCTTCCCGCTTCCCGCGCCGTTCGGGAGGCGGGAAGGCGCGTTTCGGTCATCACTCCAGCGCGATGGCGGAGAGGACGAGCCCGTCGCGGACCAGCCAGCGACCGCTGAAACCCGTCAGCCCGCCGGCGCTCTTGTGCAACCGGGCCGTGAAGCTGCCCGCGCCGAACTCCAGCTCCGCGTCCTCGAAACCGAGCCACTCGCCGGTCACCGGGTACCAGGTCTTGTAGACCGATTCCTTGCAGCTGAACAGGATTCGGTCCCAGCGGATGTCCGGGTCGCGGGCGCTGAGCTCCGCGATGTGCTCGCGCTCCACGGGTAGCGAGACGACGTCGAGCACGCCGTCGGGAAGCGGCTCGTGCTGCTCGGCATCGATCCCCACCGAACGCAGTTGTCGCCGCCGGGCCACGGCCGCGCCCCGATAACCGGCGCAGTGCGTGATGCTGCCGACCACCTCCGCTGGCCACTGCGGTGCTCCGCGCTCGCCGCGCAGCAGCGGCACCGGCTGAACGCCCAGCGCGCGCATCGCCCGGTGGGCGCACCAGCGGCCGCTGGTGAACTCGCGGCGCCGCTTGGCGACCGCCTTGACGATCTCGACCGCTTCGGCGTCGAACAGCGTCGCCTCGGGTGGGTCGTCGAAGGTCTCGGCGGTGGCCACCACGTCGGGCAGGAGCTCCTCGATCACCCCGACAACCTAGCTCATCTGGTATCTGACCTGGGCAGACGGTGCGACGTCTCAGCACGTGGAGTGCCGTTTACAGCCGGCGACGTGCGGTCTAGCGTCATCGCCATGATCCCGTCGGTGCCACTGACGATCCGGGGCTACGTGGACTACTCCCGCGTCTCCTCGGCGCTGTGTCGCGCCTGACGCTGCTCTCCTCCTCTCTCCCGCACCACCGTGCTGAGCCTTCTCCGGTGGTCGCTTCCGCATGTCCGCCCACGCCCGTGGAGCCCTCATGACCACACACCTGACACCCGTCCGCACGGGTGAGCAGATACCCGTCACCCAGGTGCGCACCCGCACCGCCCGGCGCGAATCCCGCATCCCCCGTTGGACTTTCAAGCTCATCAGCCCCATCGCGCTGGTGGCGCTGTGGCAGGCGCTCAGCGCCACCGGAGTGCTCAGCGACGACACGCTCGCCTCCCCGGCGACCGTCCTGGCGACCGGCGTGGACCTGTTCGCCGAAGGACGGCTGCAGGAGGCCATCGCCGTGTCGCTGCAGCGCGTCGGCGCGGGCCTGGTCATCGGCGTGGTGGCCGCGACGCTGCTGGCCACGCTGTCCGGGCTCTTCCGGCGCGGCGAGGACCTCATCGACGCGCCGATGCAGATGCTGCGCACCGTCCCGGTCATCGGGCTGATCCCGCTGCTGATCATCTGGTTTGGCATCGGTGAGGAGCCCAAGATCGTGCTGATCGCGTTGGCGGTCACCTTCCCGCTGTACATGAACATCTACGGCGGCATCCGCAACGTCGACGCCGGACTGGTCGAGGCCGCCAAGACACTCGGGCTGGGGCAGCTCGCGCAGGTCCGCCACGTGATCCTGCCCGCCGCGATGCCCAACGCCCTGGTCGGTCTGCGCTACGCGCTCGGATCCGCCTGGCTGGCGCTGGTCTTCGGCGAGACCATCAACGCCTCCGCCGGGATCGGCTACGAGATGAACACCGCGCGTGAGTTCTTCCAGACCGACGTGATTGTGGTCTGCCTCGTGCTCTACGCCTTGCTCGGCCTCGTCGCCGACTTCATCGTTCGCGGACTGGAAAGGGTGGTGCTGGCATGGCGACCGGCGTTCAGCGGGAAGTGACCACGAAACCGGCTGCCGTCCGGGGTCTTTCGCGCAGCTTCGGAGATCGCACCGTCCTGCGCGAGCTGGACCTGGACATCGAGCCCGGCCAGTTCGTCGCGCTGCTGGGGCCCAGCGGCTGCGGCAAGTCGACGCTGCTGCGCATCCTCGCCGACCTCGACCAGGAGGTCACCGGGGACGTCGAGGTCGCCGAACGCCGTGCTGTGGCGTTCCAGTCGCCTCGGCTGATGCCCTGGAAGCGCGTGTGGCACAACGTCGTTCTCGGCCTGCCCGGCCGACCGGACAAGCAGCGAGCCGTCGCGGCGCTGGAAGAGGTCGGCCTCGGCCACCGGGTGGACGTGTGGCCGAAGGTCCTCTCCGGTGGTGAGGCGCAGCGGACGTCCCTGGCACGCGCCTTGGTCCGCGAACCGGACCTGCTGCTGCTCGACGAACCCTTCTCGGCTCTGGACGCGCTGACCCGGATCAAGGCGCAGCAACTCGTCGGGGAGCTGTGGCAGCGGCACGGCTGCGCGATCCTGCTGGTCACCCACGACGTCGAGGAGGCGCTGCTGCTCGCCGACCGCGTGCTGGTCATGCACGAGGGCCGCATCGGCTACGACAAGGTCCTGAACCTTCCGCGCCCGCGCGAGGTCGGTGACCCGGAGTTCGTCGCGATGCGCGCGGAGCTGCTCGCCCGCCTCGGCGTCGAATGATCGGCCGAGACGAGGTAAGAGGGGTCAGCCGGACGGGGTTCGCCCGGCCGGAGCCGTAGTGGCGGCCAGCAGCCGGTACGCCTCGTGCTCGGTGTCGAGGACCTCCTGGTCACCGTGGTGCGGGTGCAGCGGCTCGCCCGCCGCGACCTGGTGCGCGTCGCGCAGCGCGAAGAGCGCGCGCAGCAGGTGCTCGCGCGCCTGCGGATCGGCGGGGGAGCGCTGCAGGTCCCGGGCGGCCCGGCGGCAGCCCTCCAGCGCCTCGCGCAACCGCGTCCGCGCCCGGCTGTTGGTCAGCACCAGGCAGACCCCGACGCCCAGCAGCGCGCCGAACAGCGTCATGCCGACCCGTTCGGCGACGAGCTGCAGGCGGTCGGTCGGCTGGCTCAGCGCTGCCAGGCACAGCGCCAGCGGGGTGGCGAAGGTCAGGCCGAGCCCGTAGTTGGCCATGACCACCAGCTCCGCGGCGATCTGGCAGATTACGATCACCACCAGGATCGTCGCCGGTGTGGGGTCGACCGCGAAGATGCCCAGCGCCAGCAGCGACCCGGCGACGGTGCCCGCGGTGCGCTGCACCGCGCGCTGCCAGGTCGTCGCGGTGTTGTGCGACTGGAGCACGGAGCTGACCGAGACCACCGCCCAGTAGGCGTGGTCGAGCTGGAACGTCGACGCGAGCAGTCCGGTGACCAGCGAGGCCACCGCCATCCGCAGCGCGTTGGTGCGGAACTCGGCGAGTCCGGCGCGTTCGGCGACCACCGGCCGGGGCAGCGGCCGGTGCTGGCCCGGCGCCGGAACGCGACCGCGACGCATCCGCTTGGCGGCGGTGCGCAGTTCCGCGGCCGCGTCCGCCGGGTGGTGCAGCAGGTGCAGCGCGTGCGCGAGATGTCCGCGCAGCAGCACGGTCGTTCGGCGCTCGCCGGAGGGCAGCGCGGTGAGCGCGTGGTGCAGGGCGGTGTGGGCTCGGCGCCGGGCGGCCGCGTTCGGCGCCTCCAGGTGGTCGGCGACCGCCAGCAGAGCCCGCGCGGTCGCCAACCGGTGCGGACCAGTCGGGTGCAGTGCGCCGCCCACCATGCTGAGGGCGTAGGACAGCGCCGCTGAGGCCCCGGTGATCGCGACGACCTCGGCGAAACCGCTCCAGGTCTGAGGCGAGTACGCGGCGGCACCTGCGGCGAAGACGAACATCAGCCCTGCGGGCGGACCCAGCCGCACCACGTCGGCCAGCAGCTTGGCCAGGGTCGCCACCAGGGTCAGGACCAGCACCTTGACCACGCCACCGGCGTCGAACGCCGAGGTCACCGCTCCGGCGGCCACGCTCGCGGTCAGGCCCGCGGCCACCACCGGCAGCAGCCACGCCCGTCGCGGGTAGGGGTCGACCCGGCAGTACAGCGAGGTGAACGCGCCGAGCGCGGCGAACGGTGCGAGGTCCAGACGTCCTGCTAGTAGCAACGCGATGATCGGCACGGCGAAGGAGACGCCGACTCGCAGAGCGGGTACCAGCACTCCGCCGAAGATCGACGTGATGCGCAGGGCGTCTCGGGTGCGCAAGGTCTGGAGCAAAGAACCGTTCACTAGTAAAATATTACAAGGTGTTTTACTCGTGAAGGAGTGTGACGTTGGACGTCGTCGGACGGATCCGCGATCAATGGCGCGAGCGGTACCCGGACCTGGACCTGTCCCCGATCGAGGTCATCGGGCGGGTGCGCAGGCTCGCGGCGCTGACCAACCAGCGGCACGACGAGGTCCTCGACGACCTGCGGCTGTCCCGGATGGAGCTCGAGGTGCTCAGCGCCCTGCGCCGGGCAGGCGGTGGCCTGCGCCCCAGCCAGCTCACCAAGGAGATGCTGTCGTCCGGCGCCGCCACGACCAAGCGGCTCGCACGGCTCGAGGACGAAGGCCTGATCACCCGCAGCACCTCCGCCCGCGACCGGCGTGAGGTTGACGTGCGGCTCACCGATCGGGGCCGGGAGATCATGGATCGGGTCTTCCCGGCTCAGCTGGAGCGCGAGCGAGCGCTGCTGGAACCGCTCAGCGAGGCCGAGCGGGCTCGACTGGGTGAACTGCTGGCGAAGGTCCTGGAGCCGGTGGATTTGGTCGGCTGAACATCCGATCGCGCCCGGCGAGGCGAATGCCGGAGCGCGCGCGAGGTGGGTTAAGGTTTTCCGGCTTCACCGGGGAATTCCCGCGGCTCGGCGAACTCGCTGTGATCGGATGATCACGCACCACGACCGGTGCCGCTCGGACGAGAGGACACAGGGTGGCCACGGTACGGATCGGCACCGTTCCTGATCTGGACCTCGGCGGTCTGCCTGGCCGCCTGCGCGCCTTCGTGGTGGCGAACTCGCGCGCGATCACGCTGATATCCGTTCCGCTCGTGCTGGCCTCGCTCGGCCTGCTGCTGCTCACCCCTCGCGCGGGGATCGGCGAGGAGTCGGCCATCGACTACCAGGTCTACCGCTGGGCGGTGCACACCTGGCTGGCCGGCGGCGACATCATGAACACCGCGCCGACGGTGAGCATCGGCCGCGTCCTGCCGTGGGTGTACCCGCCGTTCGCGCTCGCCCCGCTGGCACCGCTGGCGTTGCTGCCCTTCAGCGCCGGCCTCATCGCGCTCTACCTGCTGGACCTGACCGCCATCGGCGGCACGCTGTACCTGGTGACGCGGCACCTGTGGCCCGCCGTGGGCAAGCGCGGGGCGCTGGCCGTGGCCATGGTGCTGCTGCCCTGGACGCTGTTCTTGGAGCCGGTCTACTCGTCCTTCGGGCTCGGGCAGGTCAACATCCTGCTGATGGGCCTGGTCATGGCTGACTGCTTGGCCGAATCACCGCGCTGGCCGCGCGGGCTGCTCATCGGTCTGGCCGCGGCCGTCAAGCTCACCCCGGCCGCGTTCCTGCTGTTCCTGGTCTTCCGCAAGGACTACCGCGCCGCCGCCGTCGCCGTGCTCACCGCGGCGCTGGCCACGCTGTCGGGTTTCGCGCTGAACTACTCCGCTGCGGTGGAGTACTGGTTCGGCAAAGGGCCCGCGCACGGCGTGAGCGGGTCGGCCTTCCACACCAACCAGTCCATCATGGGCGCGCTGGTGCGCTTGGAACTTCCGGTCGTGGCCCAGAACGGGCTGTGGTTGGTGCTGGCGGTCGCTGCCACGATCGCGGTCGCGTTCGCCGTCCGCCGGGTGGAACCGGTGCTCGCGGTGTTGGCCAACGCCCTGCTGGCGCTGTTGATCTCACCCACGTCGTGGTCGGATCACTGGGTGTGGTGCGCTCCCGGCCTGCTGGTGCTGCTCGCCTTCGCCGTCCGGCGGCGCAGTTTCGCCTGGTTGGCGGTGGCCGCGTGGACGCTGGTCACGCTGCTGGCGGCGGCGTTCAACTGGATGCCCGCCGGCCCGCCGTGGGATGTGGTGGCGCACCTGTTCGGGAACCCCTACACGGCGCTGGGGCTGGTTCTCGTCGTCCTGCTGGTGCGCTACGCCCGCCGTGAGCAGGTCAGCGTCGCGCCGCAGCCCTCTCCGCTGCCGGAACCGGCTGGTGTCTGAAAACGCATTCGCATTCGGGTGATTGCGCCCTCGACTGCGGACCGTGTACCAACAATTACGGAAATGTGCGGGTCTGAACCGAATCCGAATGGCGTGAGCTGCGATTCGGGCTACATTCGGTGCTGCGCAAGAAGATCGTGAACAACACCACTGATGGTCCTCAGCTGTCGCCTTAGGACATATGTGTGGTGCACAATTCTCGGGCTCCCGGCCTTTGCGACAACGACGTCTCACAGTCTGAGAGTCGTCACGTTTTCTTAACGTCGAGTTACCTAGCGGTAGCTTTCGAGCCGCTGGGTCTGTACAGTGCCTCAAACTGACCGAGAGTGCAACGGCGCATCCTTATTCGTCAGTGCCCCCAAAGGTTCCGCGGTTCGCAGTGGCTGAGTCATGCCCTGCTGCACGCCGCGACCTGTCGACGGGAGGTCCGATGCCCCAATCCCACCATGCAAGAAGCGTGGCGCAGCGTAGCGCCCAAGCCAGTGGTCTGTATGACCCGGCCAATGAGCACGACGCCTGTGGTGTCGCGTTCGTCGCCGACCTTCGCGGTCGGCGGAGTCACGACCTGGTTGACAAAGCACTGACAGCGTTGCGCAACCTGGAGCACCGCGGCGCCAAGGGTGCCGATCCCGAGACCGGCGACGGTGTCGGGCTGCTGACGCAGATCCCGGACGCGTTCTTCCGCGGAGTCGTGCCGTTCGAGCTCCCCGAAGCCGGCACCTACGCGGCCGGCACCGCGTTCCTGCCCGCCGACGACGCCGCCGCTGAAGAAGCCGTGGCCGTCATCGAGCGGATCGTCGCCGAGGAAGGCCTGCGCCTGCTCGGCTGGCGCGAGGTCCCCATCGCAGCGGACTGCGCGGGCACCTCGGCGCGCGAGACCATGCCGAACTTCCGGCAGCTGTTCATCGGCGCCCAGGACGGGCAGCAGGCCGAGACGGCGCTGGCGTTCGAGCGTCGGGCGTTCTGCGTGCGCAAGCGCGCCGAGCACGAAGCCGACGTGTACTTCCCGAGCCTGTCGGCGCGCACCATCGTCTACAAGGGCATGCTCACCGAGGCGCAGCTGGGCGCGTTCTACCCCGACCTGGGCGACGAGCGCTTCGCCAGCGCGATCGGCCTGGTGCACTCGCGGTTCTCCACGAACACGTTCCCCTCCTGGCCGCTGGCGCACCCGTACCGGTTCATCGCGCACAACGGTGAGATCAACACCGTCAAGGGCAACCGCAACTGGATGCGGACCCGCGAGAGCATGCTCGACACCGACCTCATCCCCGGTGAGCTCAAGCGGCTGTACCCGATCGCCTCTCCCGAGGCCAGCGACTCGGCGACCTTCGACGAGGTCCTCGAACTGCTGCACCTCGGCGGCCGGTCGCTGCCGCACTCGGTGCTGATGATGATCCCGGAGGCGTGGGAGAACCACGCCGAGATGGATCCCAAGCGCAAGGCGTTCTACGAGTTCCACAACTACCTGATGGAGCCCTGGGACGGTCCGGCGCTGGTCGCCTTCACCGATGGCACCCAGATCGGCGCCGTGCTGGACCGCAACGGTCTCCGCCCCGGTCGCTACTGGGTCACCGAGGACGGACTCGTCGTGCTGGCCAGCGAGGTCGGCGTGCTGGAGTTCGAGGCCGACAAGGTCGTGCGCAAGGGCCGGCTGCAGCCGGGCCGCATGTTCCTGGTCGACACCGACGCCGGCCGGATCATCGACGACGATGAGATCAAGGGCGAGCTCGCCGACGAGTACCCGTACCAGGAGTGGCTGGACGCGGGCGTCGTGCGGCTGGGCGACCTGCCCGAGCGCGAGCGCGAACTGCCCTCGCACGACTCGCTCGTGCACCGGCAGCAGGTCTTCGGCTACACCCAGGAAGAGCTGGGCGTGCTGCTGCAGCCCATGGCCACCACCGGTGCCGAGCCGATCGGCTCGATGGGCAACGACACCGGCTTCGCCGCCCTGTCGGAGCGCCCGCGGCAGCTGTTCGACTACTTCACCCAGCTGTTCGCGCAGGTCACCAACCCGCCGCTGGACGCGATCCGCGAAGAGCTGGTGACCTCGCTGGGCACCCACGTCGGACCCGAGCACAACCTGCTCGACCACGCCCCGGAGGTGTGCCACCAGCTGGTGCTGCCGTTCCCGGTGCTCGACAACGCCCAGCTCGCCAAGATCGTGCACATCAACGACGACGGCGACCGGCCTGACCTCAAGCCCGCCGTCATCGACGCCACCTATCGGGTCGCCGGTGGGGGAGCGGCGCTGCGCGCGCGGCTGGACGAGATCTGCGATGAGGTCTCGGCTGCGGTGGCCGACGGCGCGCATGTGCTCGTGGTGTCCGACCGCCAGGCCGATGCCGAGCGCGCGCCGATCCCGTCGCTGCTGGCCACCGGTGCCGTGCACCACCACCTCGTGCGGGAGAAGGACCGCACCAAGGTGGGCTTGATCGTCGAGGCAGGCGACGTCCGCGAAGTGCACCATGTCGCTCTCCTCATCGGTTACGGAGCCGCTGCCGTTAACCCCTACGTGGCGATGGCCACTGTCGAGGATCTCGTCAGCACCGGCGTCATCAAGGGAACCGAGGCCGAGCAGGCCACCGCGAACCTGATCAAGGCGCTGGGCAAGGGCGTCCGCAAGACCATGTCCAAGATGGGCGTGTCCACTGTGGCCTCCTACACCGGTGCGCAGATCTTCGAGGCCATCGGCCTGGGCGAAGAGGTCGTGCAGCGCTGCTTCACCGGCACCACCTCGCGCCTCGGCGGCGTCGGGTTCGACGTGCTGGCCGCGGAGGTCGCCGAACGGCACCGCCGCGCCTACCCGGTCGACGGTGTTCAGGCGCCGCACCGCACGCTCGCCGTTGGCGGCGAGTACCAGTGGCGCCGCGAGGGCGAACCGCACCTGTTCAACCCCAAGACGGTGTTCAAGCTCCAGCACTCGACGCGCTCCGGGCGCTACGAGGTGTTCAAGGAGTACACCCAGGCCGTCGACGACCAGTCGCGCGACCTAATGACGCTGCGCGGGTTGTTCAAGTTCCGCGACGGCGTGCGCAAGCCCGTTCCGGTGGACGAGGTCGAGCCCGTCTCGTCCATCGTCAAGCGCTTCGCCACCGGCGCCATCTCCTACGGGTCGATCTCGCAGGAGATGCACGAGACGCTGGCGATCGCCATGAACCGGCTGGGCGGAAAGTCCAACACCGGTGAGGGCGGCGAGGACGCCGACCGGTTCACCCCGGACGCCAACGGTGACTCGCGGCGCTCGGCGATCAAGCAAGTCGCCTCCGGCCGCTTCGGCGTGACCAGCGAATACCTGGTCAACGCCGACGACATCCAGATCAAGATGGCCCAGGGCGCCAAGCCCGGCGAGGGCGGTCAGCTGCCCGGCGGCAAGGTCTACCCGTGGGTGGCCAAGACGCGGCACTCCACGCCCGGCGTCGGGCTGATCTCGCCGCCGCCGCACCACGACATCTACTCGATCGAGGACCTGGCGCAGCTGATCCACGACCTGAAGAACGCCAACCCCCAGGCGCGCATTCACGTCAAGCTGGTCAGCGAGGTCGGGGTCGGCACGGTCGCGGCGGGTGTGTCCAAGGCGCACGCCGACGTCGTGCTGATCTCCGGTCACGACGGTGGCACCGGTGCTTCGCCGCTGTCGTCGATCAAGCACGCAGGCGGTCCCTGGGAGCTGGGCCTGGCCGAGACGCAGCAGACGCTGCTGGCCAACGACCTGCGCGACCGGATCGTGGTGCAGACCGACGGTCAGCTCAAGACCGGTCGCGACGTCGTGATCGCCGCACTGCTCGGTGCTGAGGAGTACGGCTTCGCCACCGCACCGCTGGTGGTTTCGGGCTGCATCATGATGCGGGTCTGCCACCTCGACACTTGCCCGGTGGGCGTGGCCACGCAGAACCCGAAGCTGCGTGAGAAGTTCTCCGGCAAGGCCGAGTACGTGGTGAACTTCTTCGAGTTCATCGCGCAGGAGGTGCGGGAGTACCTGGCGGAGCTGGGCTTCCGGTCTCTCGAGGAGGCCATCGGCCACGCCGATCTGCTCGACACCTCCGAGGCCGTGCGGCACTGGAAGACCCAGGGCCTGGACCTCGCGCCGATCACCCACGTCCCGGAGCTGCCCGCGGGCGCATCGCTGCACCAGACCACCGAGCAGGACCACGGTCTGGAGAAGGCGCTGGACAACACGCTGATCCAGTTGTCCGAGGGCGCGCTCAAGGAGGGCACTCCGGTCCGCCTGGACCTGCCGGTGCGCAACGTCAACCGGACCGTGGGCACGATGCTCGGTTCCGAGCTGACCCGGCGCTGGGGTGGCGAGGGCCTGCCGGACGACACCATCGACGTGACCTTCACCGGTTCCGCCGGGCAGTCCTTCGGTGCGTTCGTCCCGCGGGGCATCACCCTGCGGCTGCTGGGCGACGGCAACGACTACGTCGGCAAGGGCCTCTCCGGTGGCCGGATCGTGGTCCGGCCCGATGCGAAGGCGCCGTTCGTGGCCGAGCAGAACATCATCGCGGGCAACGTGCTGCTCTACGGCGCGACCAGCGGTGAGCTGTTCGTCCGAGGCATCGTCGGCGAGCGGTTCTGCGTCCGCAACTCCGGTGCGATCGCCGTCGTCGAAGGCGTCGGCGACCACGGTTGCGAGTACATGACCGGTGGTCGCGCGGTGATCCTCGGCACGACCGGCCGCAACTTCGCGGCAGGCATGTCCGGCGGCATCGCCTACGTGCTCGACGTCGATCCCCAGCGGATCAACCCCGAGATGGTCGACCTGGAAGCGCTGGACGACGAAGACCGCGAGTTCCTGCACGACCGGGTGCGCAGGCACTACGAGCAGACCGAGTCGGCGGTGGCCCGCGAGCTGCTGGCCGACTGGGACACCGCGGTCGAGCGGTTCGGCAAGGTCATGCCCCGCGACTTCAAGCGGGTGCTGGAGGCGCAGAGCGCCGCCGAACGCGAAGGGCGCGACGTCAACGAGGCGATCATGGAGGCGGCTCATGGCTGATCCCAAGGGATTCATGACGACGCCGCGGGAGACTCCGCAGCGTCGCCCGGTGGACGTGCGCATCAAGGACTGGCGCGAGGTCTACCTGGAATTCGAGCAGCCGCGGCTGACCAAGCAGGCCGGCCGCTGCATGGACTGCGGAATTCCGTTCTGCCACCAGGGTTGCCCGCTGGGCAACTTGATCCCCGAGTGGAACGACCTGGTGTGGCGGGACGACTGGGAGTCCGCGATCGAGCGGCTGCACGCGACCAACAACTTCCCGGAGTTCACCGGGACGTTGTGCCCCGCCCCGTGCGAGGCCGCGTGCGTCGTCGGCATCAACAGCGATCCGGTGAGCATCAAGCAGGTCGAGATCTCCATCATCGACAAGGCTTGGGAGGCCGGCTACGTCAAGCCGCAGCTGCCTTCGAAGCGGACCGGCAAGAAGGTCGCCGTCATCGGCTCGGGCCCGGCCGGGCTCGCCGCCGCGCAGCAGCTGACGCGCGTGGGTCACAGCGTCGTGGTCTACGAGCGGGCCGACCGCATCGGCGGACTCCTGCGCTACGGCATCCCCGAGTTCAAGATGGAGAAGAGCCGGCTCGACCGGCGGCTCGGTCAAATGCGCGCCGAGGGCACCGAGTTCCGCACCGGGGTGAACGTCGGCGTCGACGTCACCGTGGAGCAGTTGCGCGCCGACTACGACGCGGTGGTGCTCGCCGGTGGGGCCACGCAGGCCCGCGACCTGCCCGCCACGGGCCGGGAGCTGGACGGCGTGCACCAGGCGATGGAGTACCTGCCGCTGGCGAACAAGGTGCAGGAGGGCGACTTCGAGCGCTCGCCGATCCACGCCGAGGGCAAGCACGTCGTGGTCATCGGCGGTGGCGACACCGGCGCCGACTGCGTCGGCACCGCGCACCGCCAGGGCGCGGCCTCGGTGACGCAGCTGGAGATCATGCCGCAGCCGCCGGCGGAGCGCTCCGAGGCGCACCCGTGGCCGACCTACCCGATGCTCTACCGGGTCACCTCCGCCCACGAGGAGGGCGGCGAGCGGCTGTACTCGGTCAACACCCAGGAGTTCGTGGGTGATGACCAGGGCCGGCTGCAGTCGCTGCGGCTGGTCGAGGTCCAGCGCACCGACTCCGGTTTCGAGCCGGTGGCGGGCACCGAGCGGGAGATCCCGGCCCAGCTGGTGCTGCTGGCGATGGGCTTCGTCGGTCCGGAGAAGCCCGGTCTGCTGGAGGACCTGGGCGTGGAACTCGACGCGCGCGGCAACGTCGCCCGCGACGAGAACTTCATGTCCAGCGTGGATGGTGTGTTCAGCGCCGGCGACATGGGTCGCGGCCAGTCGCTGATCGTGTGGGCCATCTCCGAAGGCCGTTCGGCGGCCGCCGGGGTGGACCGCTACCTCGTCGGCCGGGACGTGCTGCCGGCTCCGATCGAGCCGACCGAACGCCCGATGGTCTGAGTTCGAGCGCGCGGAGGCGGTGCCCCGGTTTCGGCCGGGGCACCGCTTTTTCGCGTTCTCAATCCGGTACCGGTACGCCGAAGTCCGGTGAACCGTCGTGCTTCCACTCGAACGTCTGCAACCGGGTGTGCCGGTTGGGATCGCCGACGCCGGCGTCGTACGGGCGCGCGTGGTAGACGAGCACGTCAGCGCCGTCCTCGGTGACGGTGAAGCTGTTGTGCCCCGGCCCGTACTGGCCGGTGCCGGTGTTGGTGGCGAACACCGGTTCCGGGTTCTTCTCCCACGACGTCTGGTCGAGCAGGTCCGCGTCGGCCGACGCGGTGAGCAGCCCCAGGCAGTAGTTGCTGTCGGTGGCGCTGGCCGAGAACGTCAGGAACACCTTGCCGTGGCGCGCGAGCGCCGCCGGCCCCTCGTTGACCCGGAACCCGCGTGTCTCCCAGTCGTGAGTCGGCATCGACAGGCGCACGGGTTCGTCGCCCACCGTCCACGGATCGTCCATCGGTGCGAGGTAGAGGTTCGAGTTGGTCTCGACACCGGGTTCGCGCTGGGCCCAGGCCAGGTAGCGGACGCCTCGGTGCTCGAAGGTCGTGGCGTCGAGGGCGAAGGTGTCCCACGGGGTGCGGATCCGGCCCCGTTCCACCCAGGTTCCGGCCAGGGGATCGGGGTTGGAGTTCTCCAGCACGTACATCCGGATGGACTGGATGTCCTCCGAACTGCCCGCCGCGAAGTAGACGTACCAGCGTCCGTCGACGTGGTGCAGTTCCGGTGCCCAGATGTGCCTGCTCATCTCCCCGCTGTCGTGCCTGCGCCAGAGGATGTGCTCCTCGGCCGTGGCCAGCCCCTGCAACGTCGCCGCTCGGCGCAGCACGACGCTGTCGTAGGTCGGGACCGTCGCGGTGAAGTAGTAGGTGCCGTCGTTGTGGCGGACGATGTGCGGGTCAGCACGTTTGAGCGCCAGCGGGTTGTCGAAGTGCGTGGGCGAGCTCCAGGCCGTGGTGTTGCCGGTCATGGTGAGCGCTCCGGTGGCCAGTGCCCCGGAAAGCAAGGTTCTGCGGGAGAGAGCTGATCGGTGTCGCACTCTGCTCACCGTCCTTCGAATGCGGCCGGGGCGTACCGATTTCCGCGCCTCGGCGTGGCATTCGAGATCACCAGGGTACCCCGTTCCGGGGAGGCTGGGAATTCGCTCAGCGATCGCCGGGTTCGGTGGGCGAACCGGATCGAAGGCGTGGACCCGACGAGTCGAGCACCGAGGTGATCTCACGTGAACGCACTGGTCGAAGCGCCCTTCTTCGTCGCGTGTCACCAACGCCTCGCGGTGGTCCCGCCATGCCGGGGCGGTGAAGGGGTCTTGCTGTCCGGATTCATCGGACTAGCGTCGGGTGCATCGGAATTCCGCTGCTGAATTCGGCGATCGCGCGCGCCGCACCACTGTTGAGCGATGTGAGGAAAAAGGAAGCATGACCGAGAACGTCCTGACCGGAATTCGTGAGCAGTTCTTCGGCGACGATCCGCTCGAGGTCCGCGAAACCGACCACTACACCCAGGAGTACGTGGGCGGAATGGTCGACAAGTGGGACGACCTGATCGACTGGGAGCGCCGCGCCGCGGGGGAGGGCCGGTTCTTCGTCGACCAGCTCAAGGCCCGCGGAGTGCGCAGCGTGCTGGACGTGGCGACCGGGACCGGATTCCACTCCGTGCAGCTGATCGAGGCCGGGTTCGAGACGGTCAGCGCTGACGGCAGCCCGCAGATGCTGGCGAAGGCGTTCCGCAACGGGATGGACAACGGCGGCCACCTGCTGCGCGTGGTCAACGCCGACTGGCGCTGGCTCAACCGCGACGTGCACGGTGAGTTCGACGCCGTCATCTGCCTGGGCAACTCGTTCACGCACCTGTTCAGCGAGCACGACCGCCGCAAGGCGCTCGCCGAGTTCTACGCGATGCTCAAGCACGACGGCGTGCTGATCATCGACCAGCGCAACTACGACGCGCTGCTGGACGGCAAGGCCGGCGGCAAGAGCAGCTACTACTACTGCGGAACCGAGGTCGAAGCGGTTCCCGACCACGTCGACGACGGGTTGGCCCGGTACCGCTACGAGTTCCCGGACGGCAGCGAGTACCACCTGAACATGTACCCGCTGCGCAGGGACTACCTGCGCGGGCTGCTGCGCGACGTCGGGTTCCAGCGCATCGACACCTTCGGTGACTTCCAGGAGCACCCGGTCGACGAGCCCGACTTCTACATCCACGTCGCGGAGAAGACCTACGTCGAGGACCCCGACGCCTGACCTGCGCCCTAGACCCGCCACGGGGACGCCAGGTGCGGCCCGGGAACCGTTGTTCAGCGGTTTCCGGGCCGCACCCGCAGGTCGGCCTCGATGCGCGCCGCCGTGCGCGCCAGCAGCGGCACGATCTCGCGCTGAACGCCTTCCTCGGTGGAGCCGTGCTTGTACAGGGAGACGTTGACCGCGGCGAACACCCGGCCGTCGGTGTCGCGGACCGGGACGGCCACGCCGCGCAGGCCTTCCTCGAGCCCGTCGTCGGCGATCACGAATCCGCGCTTGCGTACCGCGGCGAGTTCCGCCAGCAGCTCTTGGCGGGTCGTGACCGTGTGGGGTGTGACCGGTGCCAGCTCGACCGAGCGGAGGCTGGCCTCCAGCCGCTCCGGCGGCACTGCGGCCAGCAGCACCTTGCCCATCGAGGTCGCGTGCGCGGGGAACCGGGTGCCGACCGGGATCGTCACCGACAGCAGCTTCGGGCTCGGCACCTGAGCGATGTAGCGGATCTCGGTGCCCTCCAGCACCGCCATCGCGGTCATCTCCCGCACCTGCCTGGTCAGCTCCTGCAGGTGCGGTTCGGCAATCTGCGGCAACGACCGACTGGTGAGATAGGCGTGGCCGAACTCCAGCACCTGGGGCGTCAGCGCGTAGCGGCGGTCGGTCTGCTGCACGTAGCCGAGCTCCACGAGGGTCAGCAGGATGCGGCGAGCACCGGCCCTGTCCAGGTCCGCGGCCTGGGCGACCTCCGTCAGCGACAGCTCGGCCCGCTCCGCGGTGAACGCCCGCAGCACGGACATGGTCCGCTCCACCGCGCGGACGAAGTGCTCTCCACGCTGTTGCGGCACGACACCTCCCGACTCGCCTCCTGCGAAGCCTATCCGGTGCGGTACCGGAAGGAACTCATACCGACCGGCCGGTCTGTCTGGACTGGAGGGCGGGCGACGGGTTTAACTGAAGGCCGAAATCTGGTCGGGACCCCGGAGGGATCAGCGAACGTGACCGCCGAGAGCGAAGACGAACTGCGGGAACGCCGGCAGGCGGTGCGAGAGCTCGGTTCCGCGCTGCGCGACCTCACCGACGCCGCCGTGTCCACCGAGGCGGACACCGAGACCCTGCGCGAGATCACCTCGCAGGTGAGGGCGCTCGTTCCCCCGCTGGACGCGGTACGCCGCGAGCGCGGACAGCTGGCCGCCGTGGACGACGGTCGGCGCCCGCGCCGCCTCTACAGCCCGGCCGTGGGTCCGGGAAACCCGATCGCCCCACCGATGCAGGTGGAGATCGTCGACGGTGCCGCTGTGGGCACCTGCACCCTCGGGCTGGCCTACGAGGGTCCGCCGAGCTACGTGCACGGCGGCATGAGCGCACTGCTGCTCGACCAGATCCTCGGGCACGCCCACGCCGCAGGTGGAGCGCCGCCCGGCATGACGGTGCAGCTGTCGCTGCGCTACCGGCGGCCGGTGCCGCTGACCACCCCGTTGCGGATCGTCGGTCGCGTCGAGCGGGTCGATGGTCGCTGGACCGAGTCGAAGGCCACGATCTGCACCGCGGAGGCACCGGACACGGTGCTGGTGGAGGCCGAGGGCAAGTTCGTGGTGCCCAGCGCCGAGCAGTCGAGCCGGCTCTTCGGGAAGGTCGAGGGACTCGTCAAGTGAGGTAATCGAAGGCGGTGCGCGAGGTTCAAGGAGGAGCCGCATGTACCCAGGTGTCCACGCCGTCACCACGCCCGACAAGCCGGCCCTGATCATGGCCGGCTCGGGCGAGGTGCTGACCTATCGAAAACTCGACGAGCGTTCGCTGCGGCTGGCCAACGCGCTGCGCGCCGCCGGGCTGTCCAAGGGCGACGTGGTCGCCGTGCTCTCCGACAACAACCTGCACGCCTACGAGGTGTACTGGGCCGGCGTGCGCTCGGGCCTGTACGTCTGCGCCGTCAACAGCCACCTGCAACCAGACGAGGTCGCCTACATCGTCAACGACTCCGGCGCCAGCGCGCTCGTGGTCTCGGCCGGCTTGGGGGCGCTGCCCGAGCAGGTCGCGGAACTGACCTCGGACGTGCGCGTCCGGCTGGCCTACGGCGGGCCGGTGGCCGGGTACGGGGACTACGAGGAGGCTCTGGCCACCGCCTCCGCCGAGGCCCCGGCGGTGCAACCGTGCGGTGCCGACCTGCTGTACTCCTCGGGAACCACCGGCCGTCCCAAGGGAATCCGGCCCGAACTGCCCGACCGCCAGGTGCACGAGCCGGGGAACATACTGGTCGATCTGCTGCGCGGCTTCTACGGCTTCGACGAGGACACCGTCTACCTGTCCCCGGCGCCCGTCTACCACGCGGCTCCGCTGCGCTACTGCGCGGCGGTGCACGCCATCGGCGGGACCGTGGTGATGATGGAGCGCTTCGAACCCGAGCAGGCGCTGCGGGCGATCGAGCGCTACGAGGTGACCCACAGCCAGTGGGTGCCGACCATGTTCGTGCGGATGCTCAAGCTCGACGAGCAGACCCGCCACCGCTACGACCTCTCCAGCCACCGCAACGCCGTGCACGCCGCCGCGCCCTGCCCGATCGAGGTCAAGCGGGCGATGATCGAGTGGTGGGGCCCGATCCTGCAGGAGTACTACTCCTCCACGGAGGGCATCGGCATGACGATGATCGACTCGGCGCAATGGCTGGAGAAGCCGGGCTCGGTGGGGCGACCTCTGCTCGGCATCGTCCGCGTCTGCGACGAAGCGGGCGACGAATTGCCGGCCGGTGAGGTCGGCACCGTGTTCTTCGAACGCGAGGAGATCGAGTTCGAGTACCTCGGCGATCCCGAGAAGACCCGCTCGGCCAAACATCCCGGCCACCTCAACTGGGCGACGACGGGTGACCTCGGATACCTCGACGAGGACGGGTACCTGTTCCTCACCGACCGCAAGGCATTCATGATCATCTCCGGCGGGGTGAACATCTACCCGCAGGAAGTCGAGGACGTGCTGGCGCTGCACCCGTCGATCCTCGACGTGGCCGTCTTCGGCGTCCCGGACCCCGAGATGGGCGAGGCGGTCAAGGCCGTCGTGCAACCCGCGCCGGGAGCGCGACCGGGACCGGAGCTGGAGCGGCAGATCATCGACCACGCGCGCGAGCGGGTGGCCCACTACAAGGTGCCGCGCAGCGTGGACTTCGTCGACGAGATGCCGCGCACACCGACCGGAAAACTCGTGAAGGGCAAGCTCAAAGCCCGCTACGCGAACTGAACTGAAAGGGATATCCGTGGATCGACGTTGGGGCATCTCCGTTCCGCTGCCCGAGCTCTCGCTGCCGGAGCAGCGCGAACTCATCGCCGAACTGCCCGACCTCGGCTACACCGACGTGTGGTCGTCGGAGGCCAACGGCGCCGATGCGTTCACCCCGCTGGCGCTGGCCGCCACGTGGGCTCCGCAACTGCGGCTGGGCACGGCGATCGTGCCCGTCTACACCCGCGGCCCGGCGACATTGGCGATGAGCGCGGCCACGCTCGCCGCCGCGGCCCCGGGCCGGTTCGCGCTGGGAGTGGGCACCTCGTCCAACGTCATCGTGGAGCGCTGGAACGGCATTCCCTTCGACGAGCCGTACAAGCGGGTGCGCGACACCGTGCGGTTCCTGCGCCGCGCGCTGAGCGGTGAGAAGGTCACCGAGTCCTACGACACCTTCGAGGTCAAGGGGTTCACCGCCGGTCTGGTGGCCGATCCGGTGCCGCCCGTGCTGGTGGCCGCGCTGCGCCCGGGAATGCTGAAGCTGGCCGGGCGGGAGGCCGACGGCGCGATCATCAACTGGCTGTCGCCGGACGACGTGCGCACCGTCGTGCCCTACGTGCGGGAGGGCGGCCCCGACAAGGAGGTCGTGGCGCGCATCTTCGTCATGCCGGACACCGATCCGGACACGGCGCGGGCGTTGGCGCGACGGCACATCGCCGCCTACATGAACGTGCCGGTCTACCGCGCTTTCCACGAGTGGTTGGGTCGCGACGAGCTCACCCCGATGTGGGAGGCGTGGGACGCCGGTGATCGCAAGGCCGCGCTCGCTGCGATCCCGGACAGCGTGGTCGACGACCTGGTGGTGCACGGCCCGGCCGAGCACTGCCGCGAACGCGTCCAGCAGTACGTTGACAACGGTGTGACGACACCTGCGATCGCGCTGGTCGCGCCGGGCGACCCCACCGAGGCCGTCCGGGCGCTGGGGTTGAAGTAGCGCGCGTTGGCCGCGGTGTCAGCTCAGGGCGGCGGGCTGCTCGTCCAGCCCGCCGTCCAGGTGCGCGGTGTCGTTGAACCGCCGCACGATCCAGCGTCCGGCGGTGACCACGATCTGCGAGATCGAACCGTTGCTCGCCCCGAGGAACGCCATCGGGAGGCTGCCGCTGGCGATGGACATGATCTCGCCGATCACGCCGCCGTGGGTGAACACCGCGATGCGCTCGTCGGGGTGGGCGGCGGCGAGCCGGCTGATCGCTCCGGCGACGCGATCGCGCAGCACCTCGGCGCGTTCGGCACCGGGGATGACGTCCCACCGGCCCTCGCTGTGCATCCGCTGGATGACCGGGTCGTTCTGGGCGACCTTCTGCCGGAACAGTCCGCCTTCGAACTCGCCGAGGTGGACTTCGCGCAGGTCCTTCTCCACCTGAGGGACCAGACCGAGCCTGGCGGCCAGGGGAGCGGCGGTCTCGGTCGTGCGGCGGAGGTTGGTGACGTAGAGGGCGTCCAGCCGCTCGTCGGCGAGTCGTCGGCCCACGCGCTCGGCGTGCACCCGGCCCGCCGGGGCCAGTTCCGGATCGCCTTGCCCGTCGACGAGGTCGAAGGGCTTGCCCGGGACCGCCGGAGCGGACTCGCCGTGCCGGACCAGCAGGATGTCGGTGGCACCGGCGGGCGGCGTGAACGCGGACTGCCGGTACTCGACGTCGGACATGGTGCCCCGCTTTCTGCGCTCGTGCTTGCAGACCGAACTTTTCCACTGCGCAAGGTCGTTTTCAAACCCGCGAAACGGATGGTGCGATGACGTACACCGAGATCGGATACGAGGTTTCCGAGGGAATCGCCACGATCACCCTCAACCGCCCGCAGCAGCTCAACGCGTTCACCCACGTGATGCGCGGCGAGCTCATCGGGGCCTTCGACGCCGCGGAGGCCGATGACGCGGTCCGCGCGGTCATCGTGACGGGTGCGGGCCGGGCGTTCTGCGCGGGCGCGGATCTCAGCGCGGGGGAGGACACCTTCAACGGCGAGAACAACGACGTGCGGGCACAGGCCCACCGCGAACTCGGCGAGGTCGACGGGGTTGCGCGCGATGGTGGCGGCACGGTGGCGCTGCGGGTGGCGGCGATGCGCAAGCCGGTGATCGGCGCGTTCAACGGTGCCGCGGTGGGCGTCGGAGTGACCATGACGCTGCCGATGGACATCCGCATCGCTGCCGAGAGCGCCAAGTTCGGATTCGTGTTCACCCGCCGGGGAATCCTCCCGGAGGCTGCCTCGTCCTGGTTCCTGCCGAGGGTGGTCGGCATCTCGCAGGCGATGGAGTGGGCCGCGACCGGGCGCCTCTTCGACTCCGCGGAAGCGCTGTCGGGCCGCCTGGTGTCCCGTGTGGTCGCCGATGACGAGCTGATCCCCACCGCGCGCTCGATCTGCCGAGAGATCGCCGAGAACACCTCGGGGGTGTCGGTGGCGGTGGCCCGCCAGCTCATGTGGGGAATGCTCTCCGCGTCATCGCCGTGGGAGGCGCACCGGTTGGACTCCAAGGGGATCAACGTGCTCGGTGCCGGGGCGGACGCGGCCGAGGGGATCGGTTCGTTCCTGGCCAAGCGGCCTCCGGAGTTCCCCCTCCGGGTGAGCCAGGACTACCCCGAGTTCATGCCGGAGTGGCCCGCTCGCCCGGAGGGGGTCTGAGCGCCCGCTTTTTCCCACTCTGCAGTTGTCAAGCACCATGTCGCCGGGAGCGCCGGCCATCTGAGGATCGGTGAGGTCAAAGACGTTCGGGCATCAGCGCGTGCCGGGCGGTGGCTCGCGGGCCACGGCTCGGCGGCGTTGCTCGACAGGGGCACGAGCTCCATGGCCGAGCGAATGTCGCGCTCCGGAAGCGGATTCCAGGTCCTGATGGCCGAACATCGTTGAAGTGAAGAGGTGTGCATCAGCAGTGGGCGACGATCCTCGGGTGACTCCTGTCGAACGCATGTGTCAATGGTGCATCTCGTCGTTCGAAAGTGCGAGCGAAAAGCGCCTACACGATCAGGTGATCACGTGCGAAAACCGCTGCAGGACAACACCATCAAGTGATCACCTTGGATGAATCCACAGCTCACGCGCCTGCCAGCAGGCTGGTTCCCAGCGACACCATCATCACCGCGATCACACCGTCGAGCACGCGCCACGAACCCGGCCGGGAGAAGAACCCGGTCAGCAGTCGCGCCCCGAAGCCCAGGGCGACGAACCACACGCAGCTGGCCGCCAGCGCACCCGCTCCGAACTCCCAGCGCATCGCGCCGTAGCCGGCCGCCACCGAACCGATGAGCAGGATCGTCTCCAGGTAGGTCTGCGGGTTCAGCCACGTCATGGCCAGGCACGTCAGCGCCGCCCGCCTGCGCGATGACGTCTCTCCGGTACCGGCTTCGAGGCCGGACGCGGGGCGCAGCGCCCGTCGGGCGGCGAGGAATCCGTAGCAGAGCAGGAAGCTGCCGCCGATCACGGTGCAGAGGGTGAGCAGCGTGGGTGAGCTGGTCACCAGCGTTCCGAAGCCGCCCACTCCCAGGGCGATGAGGATGACGTCCGAGACGACGCAGATGGTCACCACCAGCAGCACGGCGTGCCGTCGCAGGCCTTGGCGCAGCACGAAGGCGTTCTGGGCTCCGATCGAGACGATCAGGGACATGCAGGTCGCGAAACCAGCGGACATCGGGAGCAGGGCGTTGGCCATGCGGTCGACGCTAGGTGCCGATCGGTGAACAGTACAGCTAACGATTCTGAACTACCATTAGGAGATGTGAACTTCGATCTGCCCTTGGACCACGTCCGGACGCTGCTCGCCGTGGTCGACGGCGGCACCCTGGACGCCGCTGCCGCCGCGCTGCACGTGACGCCGTCGGCGGTCAGCCAGCGGCTCAAAGCCCTGGAGCAGCGCACCGGACGCGTCCTGGTGATCCGCAGCAAGCCGGTGCAGCTCACCGATTCAGGCCAGGTCGTGGTGCGCTTCGCCCGGCAGCTGGCGCGGATGGAGGGCGACGTGGCCGCCGAGCTCGGCATGTCGGGCAGCGGTGCGCCGAACACGCTGCCGATCGCGGTCAACGCCGACTCGCTGAGCACCTGGTTCGTGCCGGCCCTGGCGCGGGTTCGCGAGGACCTGGGGATCTGCTTCGAGCTGCACCGCGCCGACGAGTCGCACACCACGACGCTGCTGCGGGAAGGGCGTGTGATGGCGGCGGTGACCTCGACCCCGGACCCCGTCCAGGGCTGCTCGGTGCGCCGGCTCGGGCACATGCGCTACCTGGCGTGCGTGGCTCCGGGGCGGAAGGGGGAGCGGTCGCTCGCGCAGGTCCTCGACGAGGTCCCGGTGCTGATCTTCGACAGCCACGACGACCTGCAGGACGCCTTCGCCCGCACGATCACCCGAGGTCGGGGTGCCGGTGGTCCCCGGCACTTCGTCCCCTCCTCGGAGGGGTTCGTCGAGGCCATCGTGGTGGGCCTCGGCTGGGGAATGGTTCCGCGGGTGCAGGCCGATTCGCTGCTGAGGTCCGGTGCGCTGGTCGACATCGCACCGGACCGCGGCGTGGACGTGCCGCTGTACTGGCAGCAGTGGAAGCTCGACTCGCCCGCGCTGGCCGCCGTGGCGGACGCGGTGCAGGCCAGCGCCGCGACCGACCTGGACTAGGCCGGGTCGGCGAAGTTCGGGGTGCGCTTCTCCAGGTTCGCCGAGATCGCCTCCAGCTGGTTCGGCGTCCCGATCAGCGAGTGGATCGCGACCTGCTCGGCCTCGAAGCCCTCGTCGAGCGGGATGCGCCCGGCCAGGTCGAGCAGCCGCTTGGACTCGCGGATGGCCTGCGGGCTCTTGCCCGCGATCTCGCGCGCCAGCGCCAGGGCCGCCGCGTGCGGGTCCTCTTCGACGCGGGTGGCCAGCCGCAGTGCGACGGCCTCCTCGCCGCTGACCACGCGGCCGGTGAACGTCAGCTCCTTGGCGACATCGCGGCCCACCAGCTCCGGCAGCACCTGGGTGCCGGTCATGTCGGGGTTGATGCCCCACTTGATCTCCAGCACCGACAGCCGGGCGTCCGGGGCGACCAGCCGGATGTCGGCGCCCAGCGCGATCTGCAGCCCGCCGCCGTAGGAGACGCCGTGCACCGCGGCGATCACCGGCTGCGGCATCAGCGTCCAGATGTGCACTGCCTGCTGCGCGAGCGCCTTGGCCGGGCCGTCGGTCTCCAGGCGCGGCGGGCGAGCGCCCTCGGCCATCTCGCCGAAGACGCTGAAGTCCAGGCCGGCGCAGAAACCGCGCCCCTCGCCGGAGAGCACGACCGCGCGCACGCTGGAATCCGCGCGCAGCCGTTCGCCGGTGGCGACGAGTTCCTCGAACATCGCTTGGTCGATGGCGTTGAGCTTGTCGGGGCGGTTCAACCGCACGTCGGCCACTCCATCGGTGACGGTGCAGCTGATCCGCTCTGCTGTCGACACGGGCTCTTCCTCCAGGCAGGGTTGCGAAAACCGCGCGCTGCAGGGCGAAACCGTGCGCGGCGGAACTTAGCGAACGTTAAGGGCCGCGCGTGCGCGCAGTCAAGATCGGGCCCCGGGCGCGTTCTTGTGCTCGTCGCCTCACTGTGCCTAGCGTCACCGACGAGTTCGCCGACCCCGGATGAGGTGGGATCTATGGCTGGGCCGATTCGGATCGCAGGGTTCTCGGGCTACTTGGGAGACAGGCGCAGCGCGCTCGACGAGGCGATGGCGGGAGATCCGGTCGACGTCCTCATCGGTGACTACCTCGCCGAGTTCACCCTCGCGATGCTCTCCGCCCGGCACCGCAACGACCCGTCGCGCGGTTACGTCGAGTACTTCCTGACGCAGCTGGAACCGCACCTGCCCGCGATCGCCGAGCGCGGGACGCGGGTGGTCGTCAACGCGGGCGGGTTCAACCCGGCGGGGCTGGCCGAGGCGGTCCGGCGGCTGGTCGCCGAAGCCGGAGCGGACCTGCGGGTCGCCCACGTCGAGGGCGACAACGTGCTGCCGAGGCTGGACGAGCTGCAGGCGGAGGGGCACGACCTGGCCAGCATGGACACCGGCGAACCGCTGTCGAGCTGGCGAGGGCGACCGGTGGCGGCCAACGCCTACCTCGGCGGCTGGGGAATCGCCGCCGCGCTGCGCGCAGGAGCCGACGTCGTGGTGTGCGGGCGGGTCACCGACGCCTCCCTGACCGTCGGCCCCGCCGCCTGGTGGCACGAGTGGGAGCGCACCGACTTCGACCAGCTCGCCGCGGCCGTCGTCGCCGGGCACATCATCGAGTGCGGGCCGCACGCGACCGGCGGCAACTTCTCCGGCTTCACCGAGATCCCAGGTGTGGTCGCACCGGGCTTCCCGATCGCCGAGATCGACTCCGACGGGACGACCGTCATCACCAAGCATTCCGGGCACGGCGGAGCGGTCACAGTGGACACCGTGACCGCGCAGCTGGTCTACGAGATCCAGGGGCCGCGCTACCTCAACCCGGACGTCACCGCGCACCTGGACGCCGTGCGGCTCAGCGAGATCGGGCCGGACCGGGTGGAGCTGTCGGGCACCACCGGCTCGCCGCCACCGCCGACGACCAAGGTGGCGCTGTTCGCGCCGATCGGCCACCAGATCGTCACCACCCTCTACGCCACCGGTCTCGACATCGAGGAGAAGGTGGCGCTGATCCGCGAGCAGGCCGAGGCGCTGCTGGACGACGCCGAGGCCGAGCTCGATGTCTCCGCGATCGGTGTCGCAGCCGAGGATCCGCAGCGGCAGTGGGACGCCACCGCCCAGGTGAGGATCATGGCCACCGCGGCGGAACGCGAACCGCTGCAACGACTGGTCGCCGGCGTGGGTCAGCTGTACCTGTCGAGCATCCCGGGCTTCTTCACCGACACCGCCGCACGGCAGGCGGCGACGCCGAGCACGCGCATCGACTACTGGCCCGCGCTGCTGGACGTCGGCGCGGTCGGGCACGTCGTGGTCCTCGACGACGGTTCCCGCATCGAGGTCGAACCGAGCGCGGTCGTCGAAAAGCCCTCCCAGCCAGAGCATCCCGAGCCACCGCTCTGGGAACCGCGTTCGACTCGGCGTGTGCCGCTGGGACGCGTCGCGCACGCCAGGGCAGGCGACAAGGGCGGCAACAGCAACGTGGGCCTGTGGGTGTCGGACCCGGACGCCTGGCCGTGGCTGCGGAGCCTGCTCACCGCGGAGGAGCTGCGCCGGTTGATGCCGGAGGCCGCGGGACTGGAGATCGTGCGGCACGAGTTCCCGAACCTGCGCGCCGTCCACTTCGTGCTGCGCGGACTGCTGGGCACCGGCGGTTCCAGCAACCTTCGGGTCGATCCGATCGGCAAAGCGGTGGGGGAGTTCCTGCGCGCTCGGCTGGTGGACGTGCCGGAGGAGCTCCTCTAGATCTCGCCGTCGGGCCGTGCGGTAATATGCGTATGCCGCACGCAATAGGGGATTGCGAAGCGATGGGGTCGGGGCGGTTCGGCGGCATCGGCTGGGGGTGATGCCGCCGAACCGGACTCGCGAAATCTCCGAACACGCCGTGCAGAACACGGGTTGTTAACCCGTTCGGCGTAGCCTCTACGCGCGACGAAGACGCCGACGTCGAGCACGAGGATGGACAGCGATGCCCGATCGACACGTCCAGCCCAGTGGCGCTCAACTGCTCTGGGGCGACAGGAGCCGCCCACCGCGCGGACCGAAACCCACGATGAGCCTGCCCCGCATCGTCGAGGCAGCCGTCCAGCTCGCCGATTCCGAAGGTCTGGAGGCGCTGTCGATGCAACGGCTCGCCGGAGAGCTCGGCGTCGGCACCATGTCGCTCTACCGCTACGTGCCGAGCAAGGACGAGTTGACCAGCCTGATGCTCGACACGGCCATCGGCGCTCCACCCGACATCGGCAAGCGAGCCGGCTGGCGCAGCGCGATGGAAACCTGGGCCCGAGCCAACGTCAGCGTCTTCGAACGCCACCCGTGGGCGTTGGCGCTGGTGACCCGGCCGCGGGTGATGGGGCCGAACGAGGTCGGTTTCCTGGAAGCGGGGCTGGCGGCGCTGCGCGGCACCGGTCTCGGACCGGCCGACATGCTCAACATCGTGCTGCTGGTCAACGGTTTCGTCCGGGGCAGCGCCCCCTTCGTGGCTGACCGGGGTTCCGACGAACCGCAGATGATCAGCGCGGCGATGCTGGCCGAGTTCGGTCAGCAGGAGGCCTTCCCGACCGTCTGCGAGGTCATGGCCGCGGTGGCGCAACGCCGCCCGGGCAAGGCCGACGTTCCGTTCGAGTACGGATTGCGCCGCGTCCTGGACGGCGTCGCCGCCCGCATCGAATCGCTCTAGCGCCGCGACGACGTCAGCGCGCTGAGGGGATCGCGGCGCCGAAGGTGGCGGGGAGCGGGAGCGCCGGCCTGTTGCGGTGCGCGTCCATGATCGAGATCGCGGTGGCCGTCTCGCCCTTGCGCAGCGCGTCGATCAGCATGCGCTGCTCGTGCACCAGTCTTCGCCGAGCGCCCTGGTCGTAGAAGTGGACCGAGCGGTACGGCTCGGTCATGGTCCATATTCGCTCGATCTCGTCGACGATCAGGTCGAGCCGGGAGCTCCGGAAGATCACGAAGTGGAAGTCGTGGTCGAGCTCGGTCATCCGCAGCACGTCGGTGGCCTCCGCGGCGGCCTCGATGCTCCGGTTGAGTTCGCGCAGATCGACCAGCTGCGCGTCGCTGAACTGCGGAACCCGGCGCAGCACCGTGGACTCGAGCGCGGCGCGCATCAAGTACGACTGCTGCAGCTCGTCGGAGGACAGCCGGGTCACCGTGTAGCCCACGTTCGGCTGGTGGCGCACGACGCCTTCGGCCTCCAGCGACTTGAGGGCCTCCCGGATCGGAACCCGGCTCATCCCCAGCCGTTCGGCCAGGGCCTCCTGCCGCAGGGGCTGTCCCGGAAGCAGTTCCTGACTGCGCAGCATCCGCCGGATCTGATCGACGGCGCGCCCCACCGAGGTTCCCGCCATTGCACACGCTCCGCGCTCGACTGGATCGGTGCCGGGATAGTAACGCACCGTGTTCGGAGTCTTACGCGGAGATGTGGTCTTCGTCAGTCGATGCGTGCCCGGTGCGCGGCGGCTATCGTGCGTTTCGTATGTCCCACTCCTCATCACCGGGCGGAGACGCTGTGCCGAGCCCCTGGCAGCCGCTCTTCGAACAGGCTGCGGCAGCCATGGCGATCATCGACTTGCAGGGCAAGTACCTGCACGTCAACGATGCGTTCTGCACGATGCTGGGTTACCGCCCGGAGGAGCTGGTCGGTCGCGACTACCGCAGCGTGACGCACCCCGATGACATCGACGCCGAGGGTCCGATCGAGTCGGAGGTGCCGCTGGAGAAGCGCTACATCCGCTCCGACGGGAGCGTGATCTGGGTGCTGGTCTCTCGTTCGTTCATCCGGGACGCCCTCGGTGCACCCGTCTACTTCCTCTCCCAGAGCCAGGAGATCACCAGCCGCCGCGAGGCAGAACTGCTGTGGCAGCGCAGCTTCGCCAACGCCCCGATCGGCATGGCGCTGCTGGACCTCAAGGGGTACTGGACCGAGGTCAACGACACGCTCTGCGACATGCTCGGCTACACCCGCGAGGAGATGCTCGGCAAGCACTTCAGCGAGGTCACCTTCGAGGACGACGACGAGCGCGGCCGCGCGGCGCTGGAGGATCTCGTCAACGGCGTGGTGGAGAGCGTCAACATCGAGAAGCGCTACCGGCGCAAGGACGGCCACGCGATCTGGATGCTGATCCGCGCCACCGCGGTCCCGGGGGCCAGCGGGAGGCCGGCCTTCGTGGTCAGCCAGTACGACGACATCGGCGAGCGCCGCCTCGCCGACGCACGCTTGGCGCAGCTCGCGCTGCACGACCCGCTCACCGGCCTGGCCAACCGCACGATGCTCGCCGACCTGATGGACCTGGGGCTCAGGCGGATCGCCAGGGGAGACGGGATGCTCGCCGTCATCGTGGCCGATCTCGACGAGCTCAAGCCGCTCAACGACCAGTACGGCCACCTGATGGGGGACAAGGTCATCATCGCCACCGCCCACGAGCTGCAGGAGGCGGTCCCCGGAGGCGACGCGGTCGCGCGCCTCGGTGGCGACGAGTTCGTCGTGGTGGGGCTGGTCGAGAGCGCAGCAGAAGCCGCCGCTCTGCGCGACCGCATCGAGCAGCGCCTCAACCGGGAGGTGACGGTGAGCGGAACGACCCTGCGCCTGCGCACCAGCGTCGGGCTCGCCGTCACCACCGATCCGCACGCCACCCGGGACGAGCTGCTGCACGCCGCTGACCAGGACATGTACGAGCGCAAGCGCCGCCGGGGCGCGGCCCGCGACTAGGGAGCGGCGAGCTCGTCGAGAGCGGGTTCGATCGCCCGGTGGAACGTGGGGTAGGCGAAGATCATCTCGCTGAGCCGGGAGATCGGCACCTCGGCGTGCACCGCGACGGCCAGCGCGCCGATGATCTCTCCGCCGGACGGGCCGACGGCCGTGGCACCGACCAGGACACCGCGATCGCCGTCGGCGACCAGCTTCACCAGGCCCTCGTTGCCGACCTTGTGGATGAAGCCCCTGGTCGATTCGGGCAGCCGGGAGATCGCGGTGCGCACCCGGTCGAGTTCGGCGACGGCTCGGGTCTCGGTCAGCCCGACGGTGGCGACCTCCGGATCGGTGAACGTCACCGACGGCATCGCGCGGTAGTCAGCGGGGGTGACCTGCTCGCCGAGGATGTCGGCCGCCGCGATCCGCGACTGGTAGACCGAGGTGTGGGTGAACGCTCCGTGGCCGGTCACGTCGCCGACCGCCCAGACGCCGTCGGTGGCGCGCATCCGGCCGTCGACGGAGATCGTGCGGGCGGTGTCGTCGAGGCCCACGGCCGCCACGCCGAGCGCGCCCAGGTCCGTGCGCCTGCCGGTGGCGACCAGCAGGTGATCGGCCTCGAACTGCTCTCCCTCGGTGGAGATCTGGAAGCGCCCGTCGTGGGACACCCGCTGCACGGCGCTCCCGACCCGGACGCGCAGCCCCTCGGCCAGCAGGCGGTCGGTGATCACCTCGGCGGCCTCCGGCTCGGACAGCGGGAGCAGTTGCGGCTGCGCCTCGATGACCGTGACCTCGCTGCCGAACCGGGCGAAGACCTGCGCGAACTCCAGCCCCACCGGGCCG
Organism: Saccharopolyspora terrae; assembly: GCF_004348435.1. Taxonomy (NCBI): domain Bacteria; kingdom Bacillati; phylum Actinomycetota; class Actinomycetes; order Pseudonocardiales; family Pseudonocardiaceae; genus Saccharopolyspora; species Saccharopolyspora terrae. The sequence continues at coordinate 52,919 of NZ_SMKS01000031.1, forward strand.
CCGCCCAGCACGACGAGCGACTCCGGGAGCTTCTCGATCGACACGACCTCGCGGTTGGTCCAGAACGGAGTGCCCGCCAAGCCCTCGATCGGTGGGACGGCCGGTTCGGTTCCGGGGTTGAGCACGATGGCGCGCCGGGCCCGCAGCACCTGCTCGCCGACCGTCACCTCGCCGGGAGCGGTGATCCGCCCGACGCCGCGCACCAGCCGACCGCCGGTGCCCTCGAACCGGCGGACCGCGATCTCGTCGTTCCAACCGGTCGTGGCCTCGTCGCGGATGCGAGCGGCCACCGGGGACCAGTCCGGCCGGACGGTCGACGACCCGGCCAGCTCGCCCACGCGGCGCGCTTCGGCCAGCGCGTCAGCGGCGCGCACCATGATCTTGGTCGGGATGCACGCGTAGTACGGGCACTCGCCGCCCACCAGGCGCGATTCGACTCCGATCACCGACAACCCGGCACGTCCGAGTCGGGCGGCCACGTCCTCGCCACCCGGCCCCATGCCGATCACCACGACATCGACCTCGTCGGCCACCTGGCCCACCCCCCGCTCTCGTCTCGCCCCCAGCGCACCACTGCAGGGGCGGGAGCGCTAGCCGAGCGCCGTGCGCAGCACCGCGTAGACCTCGCGCATCGCCTCGGCCGCGACCGGTATCGCCTCGGCGTCGGGGGCGAAGCCGTGGAAGAGCCCTGGGCAGTGCTGGGTCGAGGTCGGCACACCGGCTTCCTCGAGGCGCTCGGCGTAGCGCCTGCCCTCGCTGCACAGCGGGTCCATGCCCGCGGTGAGCACGTGCGCGGGTGGCAGGCCGGTGAGGTCGTCGGCGCGCAGCGGCGAGGCGTGCGGGTGGTCGCGGACCTCCAGGTCGGGGGCGTACTCGTCCCAGAACCACATCATGTGCTGCTTGGTCAGCAGGCAGTCCGGCCCGCTGTCCACGTAGGACGGCGTGGTGAAGTCGTGGTCGGTGACCGGGTAGATCAGCAGCTGGAAGGCCACCTCCGGGGTGCCGCGCTCCTGGGACTGCAGGCAGGTCACCGCCGCGAGGTTGCCGCCTGCGCTGTCGCCGGCCACGGCCAGCCGGGACGCGTCGGCGCCGAGCTCCTCGGCGTGGGCGGCGGCCCACACGGTCGCGGAGTAGGCGTCTTCGACGGCGGCGGGGTAGCGGTGCTCGGGCGCGAGCCGGTAGTCCACCGAGATCACGATCGCGCCGACCTCGTTGGCCAGCGAGCGCGCCAGGCCGTCGTGGGACTCCAGGTCGCCGAAGACCCAGCCGCCGCCGTGGAAGTACACCAGCAGCGGCAGCCCGGTCCCGGTGCTCGGCCAGTAGATCCGCACCGGGATCTCCACGCCGTAGGAGCCCGGGATCAGCCGGTCCTCGACGCGCTCGACCTCCGGGCGCGGTCGGTCATCGCCTCTGGCCGCCGAGAGCCTGCGGGCCGTCGCGGCGTCGGTCACCTCGCCGCCGAGGTCGGGGAACAGCTGCTTCGCCTGTGCGACGAAGGGTTCGGCTTCCGGATGCAGCGGCATGGTGTCCTCCACGGGCAGGCTCGACCGGACTTGTAGCCCGGCTTGAGATGTAATCCGACCCGGCCCCGGGTGGGCATCGGCCAGTTGAGCGATCGTTTTCCCGCATCATGGGAACCAGTCATGGTGTGGCAGATCACAAATTTGCCGATGAGCAGCCCGTAGCGTCCGTTCACTTCCCGGTTGCACCATCGATACAGGTACTCCTGCCTGCGCGGGGATCTGGAACTGGATCGTTCCGCGCGGAGGATCGCGCACGGTGGTCGTCAAGATCGACTCCGTGATCGCGGCCACTCCTGTACCTGTATCGTTCGCCACAGGACGAACGTTGCCTGCAATTGAAGGGGAACGGATCAATTGGGTGCGACGAACGGACACCGGACGAACGGGACCCGCAAGCTCAACAGGGTCGTGATTCGCTTCGCCGGTGACTCCGGTGACGGCATGCAGCTGACCGGCGACCGGTTCACCTCGGAGGCCGCGGCCTTCGGGAACGACCTGGCCACGCTGCCGAACTTCCCGGCCGAGATCCGGGCCCCCGCAGGCACGCTCCCGGGCGTGTCGAGCTTCCAGCTCCACTTCGCCGACTACGACATCCTCACGCCCGGCGACCGGCCGGACGTGCTGGTGGCGATGAACCCGGCGGCGCTGAAGTCGAACCTCGGCGATCTTCCGCATGGTGGGATCCTGATCGTCAACACCGACGAGTTCACCAAGCGCAACCTCACCAAGGTCGGCTACGAGGGCGACCCGCTGGAGGGCGAGGTCCTCGACGAGCTGTACGCGGTGCACCGGGTGGCGATGGGGACGTTGACCCAGGGCGCGCTGGCGGACACCGGACTGGGCAAGAAGGACGCCGAGCGCTGCAAGAACATGTTCGCGCTGGGTCTGCTGTCGTGGATGTACCACCGGCCGACCGAGGGCACCGAGCGGTTCCTGCGGGAGAAGTTCGCCCGCAAGCCCGACATCGCCGAGGCCAACGTGCTGGCCTTCCGCGCGGGCTGGAACTACGGCGAGACGACCGAGTCGTTCGCGGTGACCTACGAGGTCGCTCCGGCCAAGCTGCCGGAGGGCACCTACCGGCAGATCACCGGCAACACCGCCCTGGCCTACGGGATCGTGGCCGCTGGGCAGCGCAGCAAGCTTCCGGTGTTCCTGGGCACCTACCCGATCACCCCGGCCTCGGACGTGCTGCACGAGCTGGCCAAGCACAAGAACTTCGGCGTCACCACCTTCCAGGCCGAGGACGAGATCGCCGGTGTCGGTGCCGCTCTGGGGGCCTCCTTCGGCGGTTCGCTGGGCGTGACGACCACATCGGGTCCGGGTCTGGCGCTGAAGTCGGAGACGATCGGTCTGGCGGTGGCGCTGGAGCTGCCGCTGCTGGTGTGCGACATCCAGCGAGGCGGCCCGTCGACGGGTCTGCCGACCAAGACCGAGCAGGCCGACCTGTTGCAGGCGCTCTACGGGCGCAACGGCGAGTCGCCGGTGCCGGTGCTGGCGCCGTGCTCGCCGGCGGATTGCTTCGAGATCGCGATGGAGGCGGTGCGGGTCGCGCTGGAGTATCGGACGCCGGTGCTGCTGCTGTCCGACGGGGCGATCGCCAACGGTTCCGAGCCGTGGCTGATCCCGGACGTGACGTCGCTGCCGGACCTGAGCGTGGAGTTCGCCACCGAACCCAACGCCACCGACGGCTCGGGCGAGTTCTGGCCCTACGTGCGCGACGAGGAGACCCTCGCCCGCGACTGGGCGGTTCCGGGCACGCCGGGGCTGGAGCACCGGGTCGGCGGTCTGGAGAAGGCCGACGGCAAGGGCAACATCTCCTACGACCCGGACAACCACGACCACATGGTCCGGTTGCGGCAGCGCAAGATCGACGGCGTGACCGTCCCCGACCTCACCGTCGACGACCCGTCCGGTGAGGCCCGGGTGCTGGTGCTGGGCTGGGGATCGTCGTTCGGCCCGATCGGCGCGGCGTGCCGCCGGGTGCGGGCGCAGGGCTTGCAGGTCGCGCAGGCGCACCTGCGGTACCTCAACCCGATGCCGGCCAACCTCGGCGAGGTGCTGCGCGGCTACGACAGGGTGATCGTGCCGGAGATGAACCTCGGCCAGCTGGCGATGCTGCTGCGCGCCCGCTACCTCGTCGACGTGCAGTCCTACACCAAGGTCGCCGGTCTGCCCTTCCAAGCCGAAGAACTGCAGAACGTGCTCACCGATGTCTTGCAGGGGGTGTCCGCGTGACCGCCACCGAGCTGGGAATGCCGTCGCTCGGCGGACTGGCCGGGGTGCCGGCCGCCGATGCGCCGCAGAAGGCCAAGGACTTCAAGTCCGACCAGGAGGTCCGCTGGTGCCCGGGGTGCGGCGACTACGTCGTGCTCAACGCGGTGCAGAGCTTCCTGCCGTCGTTGGGGCTCAAGCGCGAGAACATCGTGTTCGTCTCGGGCATCGGCTGCTCCAGCCGGTTCCCGTACTACATGAACACCTACGGGATGCACTCCATCCACGGACGTGCCCCGGCCATCGCGACGGGTCTGGCGACCTCGCGGCCGGACCTGTCGGTGTGGGTGGTCACCGGTGACGGCGACGCGCTGTCCATCGGCGGCAACCACCTGATCCACGCGTTGCGCCGCAACGTGAACCTGAAGATCCTGCTGTTCAACAACCGGATCTACGGTCTCACCAAGGGCCAGTACTCGCCGACCAGCGAGGTCGGCAAGGTCACCAAGTCGACCCCGGCCGGTTCGCTGGACTACCCGTTCAACCCGGTGTCGCTGGCCCTGGGTGCGGAGGCGTCGTTCGTGGCGCGGGTGATCGACTCCGATCGCGCGAGCGTCACCGAGACGCTCAAGGCCGCCGCCGAGCACCGGGGCAGCGCGCTGGTGGAGATCTACCAGAACTGCCCGATCTTCAACGACGGCGCCTTCGACGTCCTCAAGGACAACGAGGAGAAGGAACGCCGGATCGTCTCGCTCACCCACGGCGAGCCGATCGTGTTCGGACCGGAGGACGAGCGCTACGGCGTCGTGCAGGGCCCGGACGGGCTCCGCGTCGCCAAGCTGTCCGAAGTGGACACCTCCGACGTCGTGGTGCACGACGCCGAGCGCGAGGACCCGTCGCTGGCCTTCGCCCTGTCCCGCCTCGGCGGCCAGGACCTAAGCCCGGCGATCACCGGCGTCTTCCGCAACACCGTCCGCCCCACCTACGACGACCTCGCCCGCGAGCAGGTCGCCCAGGCGGCGGATTCCAAGCCCGCGGACCTGCAGAAGCTGCTCAACGGCAACGACACCTGGACCATCTGAGGCGAACCCGGTGACGTCGAAGAGCCCTACCGAGCGGTGGGGCTCTTCGCATGTCGAGCTCTCAGCGGGTCACAGGACCGCCTCGATGAGGTGCGGGCCCGATTCGGTGAAGGCGCGGCTCAGGGCGGCGCGGAGTTCCTCGCCGGTGGTGGCGCGGGTGGCGTCCACGCCGAAGCCCCTGGCCAGCTGCAGCCAGTCGAGGGCCGGATCGGCGAGGCTGGTCATGGACGCCGCGGCGGCGCCGGGATCGTCGATGCCCGCGCGCCGGAGCTCCTCGTCGAGGATGCGGTAGCGCGAGTTGGAGCAGATCACCGTGGTGACGTCGAGCTTCTCGCGCGCTTGGGTCCACAGCGCCTGGACGGTGTAGGCGGCGCTGCCGTCGGCCTGCAGGTTGATCACCGCGCGGTCCGGGCAGGCGATCGCGGCACCGGTGGCCACCGGCATCCCCATGCCGATGGCACCGCCGGTCTGCGAGAGCTCGCTGTGCGCGGGCGCGGCGTCGGCGATCGCGGGATAGGCCGCCGAGGACGAGACGCCCTCGTTGACGATGATCGCGTTCTCCGGCTGGGTCAGCACGATCGCCGCTGCGATCGCGTCGGCGTCCAGCGCGCCCGTCGGAGCCGTCACCTGGGGACGCTGTGCCTGCGGGAGCTTCTCGGCCGCGCTGTCGGTCGCCTCGGCGAGCGCGGCCAGGGCGTGGAGGGCGTCGGCGTCGGCATCGGCCAGCTCGTGGACCTTCACACCGTCGGGCAGCGGATGGCTGGGCTGGCCCTTGTAGCCGAAGAACGACACCGGCGTGCGGGCCCCGACGAGGATCAGATCGGAGAATCCCTCGAACGTGGCGCTCATGGCCTCCGGGAAGTAGGGCAGCATCCGCACCGGAGGAATCCCCGGACCGCGCTCCACGCGGGCGCTTCCGCGCTCGGCGAGCACCTCGCCACCGGCCTTCGCCGCGATGCGCACGGCGGTGCGGATCCCCTCGGGGTTCTCCAGCGCCTGCCCGCCCAGCAGCAGCACCGGGCGGCGCCCGGAGGAGAGCACCTTGGCGATCTCGGCGACCCGCTGCTCGTCCACCTGCGGGCGGTCGGGCGCGGCGGGCACCTCGACCGGCATGGCGCCCTGGCCCCACATGTGGTCGGCCGCGGCGATGAGCGTCGCGGGAAGCCGGTCTCGCAGCGCCGCCAGGTACGCCTCGGCGAACTCGCCCGCCGCGGTCGAGGCCGAGGTCGTCCGCCCCACCCAGCCCGACACCGGACGCGCCAACGACTCGATGTCGCTGTTGAGCGGGGCGTCGGCCGACTGGTGCCAGGACGCGTGCTCGCCGATCAGGTTGATGATCGGGGTGCGAGCGCGACGCGCGTTGTGCAGGTTCGCGATGCCGTTGGCGAATCCCGGCCCGAGGTGCAGCAGCGTCAGCGCGGGCTTGCCGGTCATCCGGCCGTAGCCGTCGGCCGCACCGGTCACCACGCCCTCGGACAGTCCCAGCACCGCGCGGACCCCGGATTCCTGGTCGAAGGCCTCGACCAGCGGGATCTCGGTGGTGCCGGGATTGGCGAAGCAGAGGTCGACACCGGCGGCAGCTGCGGTGGCCAGCAGGCCTTCGGAACCCTTCACGAGCACTCCTACGGCGCGTCGGAAACCCGGACCGATCTCATGCTCACCGCCCGGACGACGACCGGCAAGACGTCACTCGGGGTGCGCGAGCAGGTGCTGCAGCAGCAGCCGGGTCAGCGACTCGGGCGCCTCCTCGGGGATCCAGTGCGAGACCTCCTGCAGCATCTCGAACCGGTACGGGCCGGTGACGTGCTGCTCGGTGGCCAGCGCGGCGGTCGACCCGACGGCGACGTCCTCGGTGCTCCACACGAACAGGGTCGGCACGGTGATCGGGCCGATCTCCTCGTTGAACCGCGAGGCCCGGTACCAGTTGAGCGCCCCGGTGAGCGCGCCCGGCTCGGTGAGCCGCTGCACGTAGTCGTCGACGTGGTGCTCGGGAACGCCGGGGTAGTAGATGCGGCGCAGCTTGGCGGCGTTGTCGGCCAGCAGCGTCTTCTCCGCCGTGGAGGAGCGCAGCGCCTGCATGTAGGCCGAGCGCTGCTGCTGGTCCTCGTCCTCGCGGACCGCCTGGGTGAAGGCGTCCAGGTGCGGGATCGACACCGCTGTGAGCGTGCGGATCCGGTCGGGGTGCTCCGCCGCGGTGGACCAGGCTACCGCCGCGCCCCAGTCGTGCCCGACCAGGTCGAAGCGGTCCCAACCGAAGTGGTCGGCGATGGCCAGCACGTCACCGACGAGCTCGTTCATGCGGTAGTCGGCGACCTGCTCCGGGCGCACGCCGGGGGAGTAGCCGCGCTGATCGGGTGCGACGGCGAAGCACTCGGCGCCGCCGAGGACGCCCAGCTGCTCGCTCCACTCGACCGCCGCTTCGGGGAATCCGTGCAGCAGCAGCACTGGGCGCCCTTCCTCGGGGCCCGCGGTCAACGCGTCGAACTTGCCTGCCGGCGTGGGGATCTGGATGTATTCGGCCACGGGCCCCACCCTAACGGTCGTCGGGGGGTGGAGGTTCGCGCTGAAACCTCCACCCCCCGAACGTCAGGCGGTCACCCGGCGAGGCGGTAGCCCCAGCTCCCGGTGTGCGTCTGCCCCGGTCGCAGGACGATCAACCCGTCACCGGTGACGAAAGCGTTGGGCGCCAACGTCATCGGTTCCACGGTCAGCCCCGCCCGGCCCGGCCGGTCGGTGCTGGGATCGTCGTCGGTGTAGACCTGCAGGTACCGGTGGGTCTCGTCCACCCACAGCTCGACGTCGACGTCCGGTCGCCCGAAGCGCACCACCGCTTCACCGCCCGAGTGGTGCAGGCCGGTGAAGGCGGTGTCCATCTTGGTGTCGCCGATGGGCCGCGCGGTGCGGAAGTCGTAGTCGGTGCCCTCCACCTGCGCGGTGCCGGTCGGGATGAGCCGGTCGTTGACCACGTAGTAGGTGTCGGCCGGGATCTCCAGCGCGATGTCGTCGATCCGGGTGCCCGGAGCCGCCGCCAGGTAGGTGTGGTTGGCGGTGCCGAACGGCGCCGGACCGCGTCCGACGTTGGTCGCCGACAGGGTGCTGGAGAAACCGCGATCGTCCACCCGGTACTCGATGCGGAACGCCAGCTGGAACGGGTAGCCGTAGTCCGGCGGCAGGACGTGCTCGAGCACGACCGAATCGGCGCGGTGGTGCACCGGCGACCACTCCACGAAGCTCATCAGCCCGTGCAGCGCGGCATCGCGCTCCGGTTCGTTGATCGCGACCTGCAGTTCCTGGCCCTCGAAGGTGTAGGTGCCGTGGTCGATCCGGTTCGCCCACGGCAGGATCGTCTTGCCCTGGTACCCCTCGCCGACGTCGTCGGGGTCGTGGGTCAGCAGCATCTCCTGGCCGTCTGCCTTCCAGGACAGCATCGAGGCGGCCACGCCGCCGACGACCACCCGATGCTTCCCGGCGCCGATCTCGTAGAGGTGCCCGCTGGCGGTCGGGGGACCGCCGGGCGCGGCCTGCGCGACCCCGGGCAGGGCCGCCATCGCACCGGCCGCTCCTGCGGCCCCCAGCAGGGCACCACGTCTGTTGATCTTCGTTGATCTCATCGGACTCCTCACCGGCTTCCCGCCTCGATGGCGGCGGTGTTGTGCGCGCGCACGGAGGCCACGTCCGGCTTCATGATCTGCCGGTCGTAGGTGAGGAAACCGTTGACCTCGTTCTCCACGTCGGTCGTCTGCGTGTAGATCGCCGCCGACAGGCCGTTGGCCCCGATGATGCGCGCCAGCTCGTCGCTGACCTCGCCGTAGCGCTGGGTCAGCTGCTCCCTGCTCTCGGTCATCTCGTACGCGCTGGGTTCGCCGGGCCACAGGTGGCCCTCCTCGGCCAGGCCCAGCCCGCCGTACTCGCCGTCCACGATCGCCCGGCCGTCGATGACCGTCGGCGCACCCGGCCCCACGTAGGTGTGGTCGTCGTAGATGTCGCCCGCCCCGCTGTCGGGCAGCGAGTAGCAGCAGTTCACCCCGCTGGAGGGGTTGATCAACCGCGTCGGGTCGGTGCGCCGGGTCAGGTCGGTGATCTCGGCGGTGTCGAACTCGCCCCACCCCTCGTTGAACGGCACCCACGCCACGATCGAGGTCGAACTCCGCAGCTGGTCGATGATGTCGACCCACTCGGTGCGGTAGTTGGCCTTCATCTCCTCCGTCGGCGGCGGGCTGTCCTCCGGTGGGATGGCCAGGTCGATCGGCAGCGACGGCATGTCCTGCCAGACCATCAGGCCCAGCCTGTCGGCCCAGTAGTACCAGCGCGCCGGTTCGACCTTGACGTGCTTGCGGACCATGTTGAAGCCCAGTTCTTTGGTCTTGTCCAGGTCGAAGCGCAGCGCCTCGTCGGTCGGCGCGGTGTAGATGCCGTCCGGCCAGTAGCCCTGGTCCAGCGGACCGTGCTGGAACACGATCTTGCCGTTGAGCGCCATCCGCGGCCGGCCCTGCTCGTCGTTGACCAGGCCGGTCGTGCGCAGACCGGTGTAGCTGCCGACCTCGTCGAGAACGGCTCCGTCAGCGCCCAGCAGCCGCACCGTCAGGTCGTAGAGGTACGGGTCGTCGGGCGTCCACAGGTGCGGTTGCGGGACGTCCACGCGCACCGGCTCGCCGGCCGGGCCGCTGGTCCTGGTGGCCTCGTTGCCCTCGGCGTCGCGCACCGCGACCTCGACCTGCTCGCCGTTGTCGGCGGCGGCATCGGCGGTGATGCCGAAACCGGTCAGGTCGGGGGTGATGTCCAGCCCGGTGATGTGCGACGGGGCGACGGGTTCGAGCCAGACGGTCTGCCAGATGCCGGAGGCACCGGTGTAGAGGATGCCCCCGGGGTCGTTGCGCTGCTTGCCCACCGGGTAGGGCTGGGTCTCGTTGCCGTCGGAGACGGCGACGGTGAGCTGTTGCGGCGCGCCGGGTTCGACGGCGTCGGTGATGTCGGCGGAGAACGCGGTGTAGCCGCCTTCGTGCACGGCGACCTGCTTGCCGTTGACCGAGACCTCCGCCCGCTGGTCGACGGCACCGAAGTGCAGGATCAGCCGCTGGCCGGACCAGTCGGCGGGCACGTCGAAGGTGCGCTCGTAGAGCATCTGGTCGTCGTGGCGCTGCACGCCCGAAAGACCGGACTCCGGCGGGTAGGGGACCAGGATCTGCTCGGTGGCGTTGTCGCCGCCGGTGTAGTCCCAGAGGCCGTTGAGGTTCAGCCAGCGCTCGCGGGTCAGCTGCGGGCGCGGGTACTCGGGCAGGGCGTTGTCGGGGCCGACCTGGTCGGTCCACGGCGTGGTCAGCGGTGGTGCCTCGGGTTGCCAGGCTGGTTCGGGTGCGGCCATGGAAGCGGGTACTCCGGAGAAGATGAGCAGGACAGCGGTGGCAATCGTTGTGACAGGTCGGAACACGGTGTCCTCCTTGACGCCGGAAATTCCGAAAGAAAATCACCAGTAATCAACAACAATGACCACAACCGCACGAGGAGTCAACGCCGACGAGCCAGGACCCGCACATCGGAGCAATCGGCTCGGCTCGTCGGAGTGGCCGAGCCCGTCGTGGACATGGTCCACTTCTTGCCCCGGCAGCGCAGCCGAGACGAAAAGGGGGCCGGAGTGTTCGGCGAAGCGACGGCGAGTACGCCTGGTGAGACGTTCCTGGCCGCACGCGACTACCTGCTGCGGCATCGCGAGGACTACGACGTGGCGAGGCAGGGGTTCAGCTGGCCCCGCTTCGAGGATTTCAACTGGGCGCTGGAGTGGTTCGACACCATCGCCGAGCGCCGCCCGGACGCCTTGGCGCTGTGGATCGTCGAAGCCGCGGGTGGCGAGCGCAAGATCACCTTCGCGGAGATGACCCGCCGCTCCCACCAGGTCGCCAACTGGCTGCGCGGGCTCGGCGTCGTCCGCGGCGACCGGCTGATCCTGATGCTGGGCAACCAGGTCGAGCTGTGGGAGACGATCCTGGCCGCGATGAAGCTGGGTGCGGTGATCATCCCCGCGACACCGCTGCTGGGTTCGGCGGACCTGCGCGACCGGGTGGAGCGCGGCCGGGCGCGGCACGTGGTGACCACATCGGACGACGCGGTGAAATTCGCCGATGTTCCGGGTAATTACACCCGCATCGCCGTCGGGTCCACGGTGGAGGGATGGCACTCCTACGCCGAAAGCGAGGGAGCGGATGCGGGTTTCACCCCCGATGCGGCGACCCGGGCCGACGACCCGATGCTGCTGTACTTCACCTCGGGCACCACGGCGAAGCCGAAACTCGTTCAGCACACGCACGTCTCGTACCCCGTGGGTCATCTGTCCACGATGTACTGGATCGGCCTGGAGCCAGGGGACGTCCACCTCAACATCTCCTCGCCGGGGTGGGCCAAGCACGCCTGGAGCAACGTCTTCGCGCCGTGGAACGCCTAGGCGACGGTGTTCATCTACAACTACTCGCGCTTCGACCCGGCCGGGCTGCTGGAGCAGATTCAGCGCTGCGCGATCACCAGCTTCTGCGCGCCGCCGACGGTGTGGCGGATGCTCATCCAAGCCGATCTCGGCTCGCTGGGCACCCCGTCGGCGAAGGTCGTCGGGGCCGGTGAACCGCTGAACCCGGAGATCATCGAGCAGGTGCGCCGAGCCTGGGGCGTGACCATCCGGGACGGGTTCGGCCAGACCGAGACCAGCGTCCAGGTCGCCAACACTCCTGGTCAGCAGGTGCGGCCGGGATCGATGGGTCGGGCGCTGCCCGGTTTCGACGTGGTCCTGCTGGACCCGGCGACGGGGGAGGAGGCCGACGAGGGCGAGATCTGCCTGGCCCTGCAGCCCCGGCCGGTGGGCCTGATGACCGGCTACGCCGACGACACCGAGCGCACCGACGAGGTCACCCGCGGCGGCCACTACCACACCGGGGACGTCGGATCCCGGGACGCGGACGGCTACATCACCTACGTCGGGCGCACCGACGACGTGTTCAAGGCCTCCGACTACCGCATCTCGCCCTTCGAGCTGGAGAGCGTCCTGCTGGAGCACGAGGCGGTCGCCGAGGCGGCGGTGGTGCCGGCGCCGGACGACCTGCGGTTGTCGGTGCCCAAGGCCTACGTGGTGCTCGCCGCCGGTCACGAGCCCGACGAGCGCACGGCCGAGTCCATCCTGCGGTTCGCCAGGGAGAACCTCGCGCCGTACAAGCGGGTGCGGAGGCTGGAGTTCCACGAACTTCCCAAGACGATCTCCGGCAAGATCCGGCGGGTGGAGCTGCGAGGCAGGGAGAGCGATTTGCACGATTCGGGGGAGCGTGCGCGGGGCGAGCACCGCGATGAGGACTTCCCCGGCCTCAGGAGCTGACTGAGGGCCGATGACGGCGTGGTCCGGGCCGGGTTCGCTCCCGGTCCGGGCGGTGTCGGCACCGCCCGGGGCGCTGGATCGGTTCGGCGTTCCAGGGGCGGATGCACCGATTGACGGATAGTCCCGAAAAAGCTATGGCGCTGCGGACCGGAAAGCCGTAACATCCGTGCTCCGCTCTTCGATGCAAGGGTTACGGGGAGCAAAAAGTCAACCGCCGCATCGGCTATTCACAAAATCTTTGTCGATCGGAACTCTTGATATGGCGCGGACATTGTGCTATACCGGGCGCGCGGTAGTGTACATCTTCCGGTGTTTTATTGCACTCGCGTGATCGTTATCGGCCTCAAAATCATCTCCAATATCCCCTGGTGGTCGCGCATTTTTTCACCCAGGGTGACAATGGGAATCACGCATTCATCGCATTGCGGTGATTACCGTCACACGTTTGTACGCTTGCTTCGTGATCTCCTTCGCCTAGGTTGGTTAAGCGACGCACGGAAATGCGTCACGCCGGTTGGCAAGGGTGCCGACCGAGTGCGATCGGCGTTGGTGCTGCGGCCTTGAGCATTTTCTCGGCTGCCCGCGCCGGTCGGAGGTGTTGCCTTTTTTCGCAGTGGCGACCCGCACGGCCACGGGACAACATGCTCGTGGCACGGATTTGCGCATGCCTGAAGTGCGTGGGCTGGCGCATGACCAACGTGAGTGGTGGGAGTGAAAATGGCCAAGAGCGTGGACGACTTGACTTCTGACGAGGCTGGTTCGCCTGACACGGCCGATCTGGTGGCACGTGAAGAGCAGGTTTTCGGCGAAAATCCGTTGGAGGTTCGCGAGTCGGACCACTACACCCACGAGTACGTCGGTGGATTCGTGGAGAAGTGGGATGATCTGATCGACTGGAAGAAGCGCTACGAGAGCGAGGGCAGCTTCTTCATCGACCAGCTCAAGGCTCGTGGAGTCAAGTCCGTCCTGGATGTGGCCACCGGAACCGGGTTCCACTCGGTCCGGCTGCTGGAGGAGGGCTTCGAGACCGTCTCCGCTGACGGCAGCCCGCAGATGCTGGCCAAAGCATTCCAGAACGGGCTCGAGTACGGCGGGCACATTCTGCGCGTCGTGCACGCCGACTGGCGCTGGCTGAATCGTGACGTCCACGGCGAATACGACGCGATCATTTGCCTCGGGAACTCGTTCACGCACCTGTTCTCGGAGCGGGATCGGCGCAAGACCCTGGCCGAGTTCTACGCCATGCTGAAGCACGACGGCGTTCTGATCATCGATCAGCGGAATTACGACTCAATTCTGGACGACGGCTTCAGCTCGAAGCACACCTATTACTACGCGGGTGAGGACGTTTCCGCCGAGCCGGACTACGTCGACGAGGGTCTGGCGAGGTTCAAGTACACCTTCCCGGACAAATCTGAATTCTTCCTGAACATGTACCCGCTTCGGAAGAATTACGTCCGCCGCCTCATGCGCGAGGTCGGGTTCCAGCGGATCGACACCTACGGCGACTTCCAGGAGACCTACCAGGAAGGCGAGCCGGACTTCTACATCCACGTCGCGGAGAAGAAGTACGTCGAAGAAGACGATCTTGCCGACGTCTACTCGACCGCGGTGCACACCGCCCGCGACTACTACAACTCCGAAGACGCCGACAATTTCTACTACCACGTCTGGGGCGGCAACGACATTCACGTCGGCCTCTACGAGACCCCGGACCAGGACATCGACACCGCCTCCCGGCGCACCGTCGAGCGGATGGCCTCCAAGGTCGACATCACCCCGGACACCAGGATCCTCGACATCGGCGCGGGCTACGGCGGCGCGGCCCGCTACCTGGCCAAGACCTACGGCTGCAAGGTCTCCTGCCTGAACCTCTCCGAGGTGGAGAACGCCCGGAACGTCGAGTTCAACCGGGCCCAGGGGCTCGACGAGCTCATCGAGGTCAAGGACGGTTCCTTCGAGGACATCCCGTTCCAGGACAACGCCTTCGACATCGTCTGGTCGCAGGACGCGATCCTGCACAGCGGTGACCGCCCGCGCGTGCTGGAGGAGGTCAGCCGCGTCCTCAAGCCGACCGGGTCGTTCCTGTTCACCGACCCGATGGCCGCCGACTCCGCCAAGCGCTCGGAGCTCGGCCCGATCCTCGATCGGCTGAGCCTGGACACGATGGGGTCGCCCGGCTTCTACCGCCGTGAGCTGGCCCGACTGGGTCTGCAGACCTTCGAGTTCGACGACCTGACCGAGTACCTGGCCATCCACTACGGCCGAGTCCTGCAGGAGCTGGAATCGCGAGAGGGTGATCTTGCCGACAAGATCAGTGACGCCTACCGCGCCAAGATGAAGACCGGCCTCAAGAACTGGGTGTCGGGGGGCAAGGCGGGGAACCTCGCGTGGGGCATCATTCACGCCCGAGTGTGAGGTCCCCCGGGTAAACAACCTGACTACCGTACGCAAGGATCAAAGCTGCAAAGCTTGTGAGGTGAGGAGCAGTCGTGAGTGAGATCAACCGCCGGTTGTTCACCAGTGAGTCGGTGACCGAGGGCCACCCGGACAAGATGTGCGACGCGATCAGCGACTCGATCCTGGACGCGATGCTGGCCCAGGACCCGGCTTCGCGCGTCGCCGTGGAGACCCTGGTCACCACCGGCCAGGTGCACGTCGCCGGCGAGGTCACCACGAAGGCCTACGTCGACATCCCGACCCTGGTCCGCGAGAAGGTCCTGGAGATCGGTTACGACTCGTCGGTGAAGGGCTTCGACGGCGCTTCCTGCGGTGTGAACGTGGCCATCGGTCAGCAGTCCCCGGACATCGCCCAGGGTGTCGACGAGGCGCACGAGAAGCGCGTCGAGGGCAGCGAGGACGAGATCGCCAAGCAGGGCGCTGGCGACCAGGGCCTGATGTTCGGCTACGCCTGCAACGACACCGACGAGCTGGCGCCGCTGCCGATCACGCTGGCGCACCGCATGTCGCGTCGCCTGACCAACGTCCGCAAGGACGGCACGCTGCCGTACCTGCGCGCCGACGGCAAGACCCAGGTGACCATCGAGTACGCCGGTGACCAGGCCGTTCGCCTGGACACCGTGGTGCTCTCGACGCAGCACGCCGAGGAGATCGACCTCGACGGCCAGCTGGTCGGCGACATCCAGAAGCACGTCATCGCGCCGGAGCTGGAGCGGGCCGGTCTGGACTCGGGCGACGCCCGCGTGCTGATCAACCCGACCGGTCGCTTCGTCGTCGGTGGCCCCATGGGTGACGCCGGTCTGACCGGCCGCAAGATCATCGTCGACACCTACGGCGGCATGGCCCGCCACGGCGGTGGCGCCTTCTCGGGCAAGGACCCGTCGAAGGTCGACCGCTCCGCGGCCTACGCCATGCGCTGGGTGGCCAAGAACGCGGTCGCCGCCGGTCTGGCCGGCCGCATCGAGGTCCAGGTCGCCTACGCGATCGGCAAGGCCGCCCCGGTCGGGCTGTTCGTGGAGACCTTCGGCACCGAGAACGTCGACCCGGTCAAGATCCAGGCCGCGGTCAACGAGGTCTTCGACCTGCGTCCCGGCGCCATCGTCCGTGACCTCGACCTCCTTCGGCCCATCTACGCCCCGACCGCGGCTTACGGTCACTTCGGGCGCAGCGACGTCGACCTGCCGTGGGAGAAGACCGACCGCGCCGAGGCGCTCAAGAGCGCTGCCGGTCTGTAAGAGCGGAACGGCGAACGCAGCGGTGCCGACCGGCACCTGAGGCGACCCTCCTGCCCCCGGACGCCTCGACGGATGCATGTCAGTGCACGACGTCGAGGCGTCCTCGCAGGAGAACCGGCCTCCGGGTCCGCGACGGTGCACGCTGCAGGTGGCCAGGCGAGCGGCGGTTGCGCCGCCTGCCTCGGCCGCGAGCCACTCCACGTGTCCTCCGGGCACTACCGACGAAGCTGTCGCAGGCTGCGGGGCGCCGCCCGCCCGGGAGTTCCCCGCAGCCTGCCCTGGTGAAGGAGTTATTGAAGTGCGGATTGCGGTGACCGGTTCGATCGCCACCGACCACCTGATGTCCTACCCCGGTAGGTTCACCGACCAGCTCGTGGCCGACCGGCTGGAGCAGGTCTCGCTGTCGTTCCTGGTGGACGAGCTGGAGGTGCGTCGCGGCGGCATCGCCGGCAACATCACCTTCGGCCTCGGCAAGCTGGGTGTGACCTCGACGCTGGTGGGCGCCGTCGGGCAGGACTTCAACGACTATCGCGCGTGGCTGGACCGGCACGGCGTGGACACCGAGTCCGTGCACGTTTCGGAGACCAAGCACACTGCGCGCTTCCTGTGCACGACCGACACCGATCTCAACCAGATCGCCTCGTTCTACGCCGGTGCGATGGCCGAGGCCCGTGAGATCGAGCTGAAGCCCGTCGCCGACCGCCTCGGTGGTCTCGACATCGTCGTCATCTCGGCCAACGACCCCGAGGCGATGGTGCGCCACACCGAGGAGTGCCGGGACCGCGGCTACGACTTCCTCGCCGACCCGGGCCAGCAGCTGGCCCGCATGGAAGGCGACGACATCCGTAAACTCGTGGACGGCGCGCAGTACCTGTTCACCAACGAGTACGAGCACGGCCTCCTGCTGCAGAGCACCGGCTGGACCAAGGACGAGGTCCTGGGCCGCGTCGGCAAGTGGGCCACCTCGCTCGGCGCGAAGGGCGTCCAGGTCGAGGCCAAGGGCGAGCCGACGCTGCTGGTCGAGCCCCCGAAGGAGAAGCAGAAGGGCGACCCGACCGGTGTTGGCGACGCGCTTCGCGCCGGCTTCCTCGCGGGCCTGAAGGGCGGCCTGAGCCTGGAGCGCTCGCTGCAGCTGGGCTGCACGCTGGCGACCGTCTCGCTGGAGACCGACGGCCCGCAGGAATACGACGTCGAGCGGGATTCGTTCCTCGCTCGCATCGCCGAGGCCTACGGCGACGAGGCTGCCGCCGAGGTCGGGCCGAAGCTGCGCTGACGAACGGGGAGTAGCGGCATGTCAGACCACGATCCCAGCGGGTTCCTGTCCGCCATCGACGAGCGCGTGCTCGTCGCCGATGGCGGCATGGGAACCGCGTTGCAAGCCTACGACCTCAGCTTGGACGACTTCGCCAACCTGGAGGGCTGCAACGAGATCCTCAACGTGACCCGGCCCGACGTGGTGTCCTCGATCTACCGGGGTTACCTCGAAGCGGGCTCGGACGCGATCGAGACCAACACCTTCGGCGCCAACTGGGCCAACCTGGCCGAGTACGACATCCCGGAGCGCATCCGGGAGCTGGCCGAGGTGGGCTCGCGACTGGCCCGGGAGGCCGCCGACGAGTTCTCCACGGCGGACCGCAAGCGGTTCGTGCTGGGCTCGATGGGACCGGGCACCAAGCTGCCCACCCTGGGTCACGCCCCCTACGCGAAGCTGCGCGACGCCTACTACGAGCAGGCGCTGGGCATGCTCGACGGCGGTATCGACGTCTTCCTGGTCGAGACCTCGCAGGACCTGCTGCAGACCAAGGCCTCGATCGTGGGCGCCAAGCGCGCGATGGCCCAGACGGGCCAGAAGCTGCCGATCATCGCGCAGGTCACGGTGGAGACCACCGGCACGATGCTGGTCGGTTCCGAGATCGGCGCGGCGCTGACCGCGCTGGAACCGCTCGGCATCGACCTGATCGGCATGAACTGCGCGACGGGTCCGGCCGAGATGAGCGAGCACCTGCGGGTGCTGGCCCAGAACTCGCGCATCCCGCTGTCGGTGATGCCCAACGCCGGCCTCCCGGAGCTGGGACCCAACGGTGCGGTGTACCCGCTGCAGCCCGAGGAGCTGGCCGAGGCCCTGTCGGGCTTCGTGCGCGACTACGGCGCACGGCTGGTCGGTGGCTGCTGCGGCACGACCAACGACCACGTCCGCGCGGTGGCCGAGGCCGTGGGCGGCACCACCCCCACCCAGCGCACGCCGGAGATCATCCCGTCGGTGTCCTCGGTGTACCAGAGCGTCCCGTTCGAGCAGGACGCCTCGATCCTCAACGTCGGTGAGCGCACCAACGCCAACGGGTCGAAGGCGTTCCGCGAGGCGATGCTCGAGGAGCGCTACGAGGACTGCGTCGAGATCGCCAAGGCCCAGACCCGCGAGGGCGCGCACATGCTCGACCTGTGCGTGGACTACGTGGGCCGCGACGGCACGCACGACATGCGGGAGCTGGCCTCGCGGCTGGCCACCGCCTCGACGTTGCCGATCATGGTCGACTCCACCGAGCCCGACGTGATCGAGGCCGGTCTGGAGCACCTGGGCGGGCGCTGCGCGGTCAACTCGGTCAACTACGAGGACGGCACCGAGCCGGGCGGCCGGTTCCACCGCGTCATGGAGATGGTCCGCGAGCACGGTGCGACCGTCGTGGTCACCTGCATCGACGAGGAAGGCCAGGCGCGCACCAAGGACTGGAAGCTGCGCGTCGCCGAGCGGATGATCGAGGACCTGACCACCAACTGGGGTCTGGACGAGTCCGCGATCATCATCGACTGCCTGGTCTTCCCGATCACCACCGGTCAGGAAGAGGTCCGCAAGGACGCCATCGAGACGATCGAGGCCATCAAGGAGCTCAAGCAGCGCCACCCGGCCGTGCAGACCACCTTGGGTCTGTCCAACGTGTCCTTCGGCCTGAACCCGGCCGCGCGCCAGGTTCTCAACTCGGTGTTCCTCAACGAGTGCCGCGAGGCCGGGCTGGACTCGGCGATCGTGAACTCCTCGAAGATCCTGCCGATGAACAAGATCGACGAGGAGCCGCGCAAGGTCGCCCTGGACCTGGTCTACGACCGGCGCGAAGGCGAGTACGACCCGCTGCAGAAGCTCATGGAGCTCTTCGAGGGTCAGACCGCCAAGTCCTCCAGCGCCTCGCGCGCCGAGGAGCTGGCCAAGCTCCCGCTGTTCGAGCGCCTGCAGAAGCGGATCATCGACGGTGAGCGCAACGGCCTCGAGGACGACCTCGAAGCCGGCATGCAGGAGAAGGCCCCGCTGCAGATCATCAACGAGGACCTGCTCGGCGGCATGAAGGTCGTCGGTGACCTCTTCGGCTCCGGCCAGATGCAGCTGCCGTTCGTGCTGCAGTCGGCCGAGGTCATGAAGGCGGCGGTGGCCTACCTCGAACCGCACATGGAGAAGGACGACTCCGGCGGCAAGGGCAAGCTGCTGCTGGCCACGGTCAAGGGCGACGTCCACGACATCGGCAAGAACCTGGTCGACATCATCGTCTCCAACAACGGCTACGACGTGGTCAACATCGGCATCAAGCAGCCGATCAACGCCATCATCGAGGCCGCCGAGGAGCACAAGGTCGACGCGATCGGCATGTCCGGTCTGCTGGTGAAGTCCACCGTGATCATGAAGGACAACCTGCAGGAGATGAACTCCCGCGGGATCTCCGACAAGTACCCGGTGATGCTCGGTGGCGCGGCGCTGACCCGCTCCTTCGTGGAGCAGGACCTCGACGAGGTCTACGAGGGCGACGTCCGCTACGCCAAGGACGCCTTCGAGGGCCTGCACCTGATGGACCGCCTGATGGCCATCAAACGCGGTGACTCCCCGGAGGAGGACGCCGCTGAGGAGGCCAAGAAGGCCGAGCGCAAGGAGCGCCGCGCGCGTTCCCAGCGCATCGCCGAGAAGCGCAAGGCCGAGGCCGGTGACGAGCCGGGCTACGACGACACGACGCGGTCCGACGTGGCCGCCGACGTCGAGGTCCCGACTCCGCCGTTCTGGGGCTCGAAGGTGGTCAAGGGAGTCGCGGTCAACGACTACCTGCAGCTGCTGGACGAGCGGGCCACGTTCTTCGGCCAGTGGGGTCTGCGCGGCGCCAAGAAGGGCGAGGGTGCCACCTACGAGGAACTCGTCGAGACCGAGGGCCGGCCGCGGCTGCGCCACTGGATCGACGAGCTGTCCACGCAGGGCATCCTGCAGCACGCGGCGGTGGTCTACGGCTACTTCCCGTGCGTCACCGAGGGCAACCACCTCGTCGTGCTGGACAAGGAGGAGCCCGACGCCCAGGAGCGGCACCGGTTCTTCTTCCCGCGGCAGAAGCGCGACCGCCGGCTGTGCCTGGCCGACTTCTTCCGCACGCGGGAGCAGGCCGAGCAGACCGGACAGGTCGACGTGCTGCCGATCCAGCTGGTGACCATGGGCCAGCCGATCGCCGACTTCGCCAACGAGCTGTTCGCCAAGAACGCCTACCGGGACTACCTGGAGGTGCACGGCATGGGCGTGCAGCTCACCGAGGCGCTGGCCGAGTACTGGCACCGCCGCGTGCGGCGCGAGATGGCCTGGGCCAACGGCGGGAACGTGGCGCAGGAAGACCCCTCCGACGTGCGGGAGTTCTTCAAGCTCGGTTACCGGGGCGCCCGCTACTCCTTCGGGTACGGCGCGTGCCCGGACATCGAGGACCGGGCCAAGCTGGTCGACCTCCTGGAGGCCGAGCGCATCGGCGTCGTGCTCTCCGAGGAGTTCCAGCTGCACCCCGAGCAGTCCACGGACGCGATCATCGCGCACCACCCGGAAGCCAAGTACTTCAACACCTGATTCCGCTGTCCATCAGCTGCTGATCAGTAAGAAACAGAAGGGAAGTCATGAGCGTCAAGTTGCAGAAGGTCAACGGCCTGGAGTTCGCCGTGAAGGATCTGGGTTTGGCCGAGGCGGGTCGGCACCAGATTCGGTTGGCCGAGCACGAGATGCCGGGTCTGATGGCC
>NZ_SMKS01000032.1:0-69526 GCF_004348435.1 Saccharopolyspora terrae
GGTTTCTCGCCGCGTCTTCGCTGCCCTTCGACCGGGCGCTCGGCGACCGCAACTGCGACCAAGCACGGTACCGCTCCCGAGGTCAGATTTCGAACGGCACCCAACTTTGTGAGCCCACGCACTGACCTAGGAATGGTGATGGGGCTGTTTTGCTTGGCGGTGCGGGTGGCGGAACCTGAGCGGCTCCGTGGACTCCGTGCGCCGCTCCTTGAGTATTCGAATACGCGGCGTCCCGGCGTACTCGCCACGAAGTCGCTCAGAACCCGCGGCGGTGCCGGTTGCTCAGGTGGGTAAAGAGAAAGCACCTTCGGTGCTTGCCTGGCGGTTCTAGGCGTCGGGGTCGAGGCGGAGGGCGAGGTAGAAGTCCACTCGGGTGCCGAAGTCGGAGAGGTCGCGGCCGGTGAGCTCCTCGACCCGCTGGACGCGGTAACGCAGGGTGTTGACGTGCACGTGCAGCAGTTGGGCGCAGCGCGACCAGGAACCGTTGTTGTCCAGGAACACGCGCAGTGTTCGGACGAGTTCGGAGCCGTGCGCGGCGTCGTAGTCGATGACGGCGGAGAGCAGCCGGTCCCGGTAGGAGCGGCGCAGTTCGTCCGGCGCGGAGGCCAGCAGCACCTCGTGCGAGGCGAGTTCCACAGCGGCGGCGACCTCGGCTCGGCCGCGGCGCTGCTCGGCCAGCCTGCGGGCGTAGGCGGCCTCGTCGAGCGCGCCGCGCAGCGCGGTGGCGGCGGTGATGTCGCTGATGCCCATCGCCAGCCGCCGCTCCCCCAGCCCGGCTTCGGCGTCGGCGACGATGCACCGGAGCTGGTGCTCCAGGTCGGCGAGGTGTTCGGGGTCGTCGACGAACAGCGCGACGGCGCCGTCTCCCAGCGGGGCGGTCACCGAGGCCATGCCGGTGGCCGCCGCGATCTCGCGGAGCAGGGTCGTGGATTCGGCGGGATCTCCCACGCCCATCGCCACGGCGCGCAGCGGTTCGTCGGCCGGGAGGCCAGCGGTTTCGAGCCGGGCGGCGACCTCGGTCGGTGAGGAGCTGCCTTCGAGGAGCCTGCGCAGCGCGGCTTCGACGGAGCGGCCTGCGATGCGGCGGGCCTCGTCGACCCGGGCGCGCACCAGCGAGACGACGGTGCCCAGATCGGTGGCGACGGCTTCGCGGTGCTCGTCCCACTCCACGAGGTCGCCGCTGACCAGCGCGAACCACTGGGCCGCCGTCGGTTCGGCGCCGGTTTCGACCGGCCACAGCACGTGCGGCTCGCCCGCGCGCCAGGTGCGCGGCAACCGGCCGCGGGTGAACTCGGCGAGCGCGCCTCGGCGGGTCTGCTCGGGCAGTTCGGCGGTGCCGCCGACGACCCAGCCGGTGGCCGACAGGACCCAGCAGTCGGCTCCGAGGTCGTCGGCAGCCATCCGCAGCACCCGGTCGAGGTCGGCTCCGGCGGCGACCGCGGAGATCAGCTCTCGGCGAGGGGCGGCGCGCCACTGGATGCGTTCGGCGAGGGCGTTGAAGCTGACCGTGATCGGCACCTCGAACGCGGGCAGCCCGTGCTCGCGGCAGGCCGCCACCAGGTCGGGCGGGGCGTGGCCGAGCCGGGCCGTTCCGGCGGCCAGACCGGCGACTCCGGCGTCGACGAGGGCCCTGACGAACTGCTCGGAGTCCTCCGGCCCGCCGTGCCAGACCAGGCCGCTGAGCACCAGCTCGCCGCCGGTCAGGTAGCGGCGGGGGTCGATGAGGTCGGTGATGTAGACGCCGCGGACCGGCCGCTCCAGCGCATCCGCGTCGTTGAGCAGCACCAGGCCGAGCTCGTCGTCGGCGAGCAGATCCCGCAGGCGCACCCTCGCTCCTCCGTCAGGCGAGCGGCGGAGCCGCTCTCTCGTCACCCCACCCGAGCGAGGGGCACGCCGGAAGGGGGCCCAACCCGCACCGCCGAGTGGGGTGACCGCATTTGTAGGAACATACAACCGCACCCGTTCCGGCGGTAGTCATTTTCGGGGTTTCGCCCGCTAGCCAGGGGCTACTCGACGAATGTGTACTGGGCCACATCAGCGCACCGGCCGGTCGAGAAGGAGTACGACGTGGAATTCCTCCGCCCCGCCAGCTGGCGGGAAGCGCTCGAAGCCAAGGCCGCGCATCCGGACGCCACACCGATCGCGGGCGGGACCGACGTGATGGTCGAGCTGAACTTCGACCGGCACCGGCCCGAGGTCCTGCTCGACCTCACCACCGTGCCCGAGCTCGCCGAGTGGGCGCCGGACGGTGACGTGCTGCGCATCGGCGCGGGCGTCCCCTACGCGCGGCTCATCGAGGAGCTGGGCTCCCGAGTACCCGGTCTGGCGATGGCCAGCCGGACCGTGGGGTCCCCGCAGATCCGCAACCGCGGCACCGTCGCGGGCAACCTCGGCTCGGCCTCTCCTGCCGGAGACGCCCACCCACCGCTGCTGGCGGCCGGGGCGGGCGTCGAGGTCGAGTCCGTGCGCGGATCGCGGGTGATCCCCGTCGACGAGTTCTTCACCGGCCCGAAGCGCAACGTCCTGGAAGCCGACGAGCTGATCGCCGCCATCCGGATCGCGCCCGCCGCGGGCCCGCAGCAGTTCTCCAAGGTCGGCACCCGCAACGCGATGGTCATCGCGGTGTGCACCTTCGCGATCTCGCTGGACCCGGCGGGCAAGACCGTCGGCACCGGCATCGGCTCCGCCGCGCCCACCCCGATCCGGGCGCGGGAGGCCGAGGACTTCCTCGCCGCCGAACTCGACTGGGACGCCCCGCTGGAGGACTCCGTGGCGCGCCGGTTCGGCGAGCTCGTCGCACAGGCCGCGTCCCCGATCGACGACGTGCGCGGCAGCGCCGACTACCGCAGGCACGCCCTGGGCGTGCTGGCCCGCCGGACCCTGAACTGGACCTGGCACGAGCACCGCTCCGGGAGGCAGGAATGCGCCTGAAGTTCACCGTCAACGGACGCCGGCAGGAGGCCGACGACGTCTGGGAGGGCGAGTCCCTGCTGTACGTGCTGCGCGAGCGGCTCGGCCTGCCCGGTTCGAAGAACGCCTGCGAGCAGGGCGAATGCGGTTCGTGCACGGTCTACCTGGACGGCGTGCCCGCGTGCTCGTGCCTGGTCGCGGCCGGTCAGGCCGAGGGCCGCGAGGTGCGCACCGTGGAAGGGCTCGCCGACGAGGAGCAGCTGGACCCGGTGCAGCAGGCCTTCGTCGAGACCGGCGCCGTGCAGTGCGGGTTCTGCACGCCCGGCCTGCTGGTGCAGACCCACGACCTGCTGGAGCGCACCCCGAAGCCCTCGGACGCGGAGATCCGCGAGTCGCTGGCCGGGAACCTGTGCCGCTGCACCGGATACGAGAAGATCATGGACGCCGTCCGCCTCGCCGCGCAGCGGAGAACCGATGCCTGAGCGGATCGTCGTCGAAGGCGGATCGGTCGTGGCGGTCGATGACGCCGGGACCGAGTTCGCCGAGGGCCACGTGGTCGTCGAGGGCGACCGGATCGTCGCGGTCGGGTCGGGATCGGCTCCGCCGCAGGACGTCCCGGTGCGCCGCGTCGACGCCACCGGATGCCTGGTCACTCCCGGACTGGTCAACACCCACCACCACCTCTACCAGTGGGCGACGCGCGGTCACGCCGCCGACTCGACGCTGTTCGAGTGGCTGACCGAGCTCTACCCGGTGTGGGCGCGGATGGACGTCGAGACCGTCCACGCCGCCGCCTCGGCCGGGCTCGCGCAGCTGGCGCGGTCGGGCTGCACGACGGCCGCCGATCACCACTACGTGTTCCCGCGCGAGGGCGGCGACGTCTTCGGCGCGGTGGTCGCCGCCGCCGAGCGGATCGGCCTGCGGCTGCACGCGGTTCGCGGATCGATGGACCGGGGACGTTCCCGGGGCGGCCTGCCGCCGGACTCCGTCGTGGAGGACCGCGACGAGGCGCTGGCCGGAACGCAGCAGGCCATCGACGCCTTCCACGACCCCGCACCGGGCGCCCGCGTCCGGGTCGCGGTCGGCCCGTGCTCGCCGTTCTCGGTGAGCGCGGAGCTGATGCGGGAGGCCGCGGAACTGGCCCGGCGCAACGGGGTTCGGCTGCACACCCACCTCGCCGAGACCACCACCGAGGAGGAGCAATGCCGGGCCGAGTTCGACCGCACCCCGGTGGAGTACGCGGAGGACCTGGGCTGGCTCGGTCCGGACGTGTGGTTCGCGCACGCCGTGCACCTCTCGCCCACCGCGGTCCGGCGGCTCGCCGAGACCGGTACCGGTGCGGCGCACTGCCCCAGCTCCAACGGCCGGCTGGGCGCCGGGATCGCCCCCGTGCGAGCGCTTCTCAGCGCCGGTGCCCCCGTCGGACTGGGGGTCGACGGGGTCGCTTCCAACGAGTCCGGCGGGCTCGGCGAGGAGATGCGGCAGGCGCTGCTGCTCGCCCGCATCACCGGCGGTCCCCGGGCGATGTCGGTGCGCGAGGCGTTGTGGATGGCCACCCGGGGCGGGGCGCGCTGCATCGGCCGCGAGGACGAGATCGGTTCGCTGGAACCGGGCAAGCTCGCCGACCTCGCCGTGTGGCGTCTCGGCGGGCTCGACCACACCGGCATCGCCGACCCGGTCGCCGCGCTGGTGCTGGGCCGGTTGCCGCAGGTCGAGACGCTGCTGTGCGGCGGAAGAGAAGTGCTCACCGGAGAAGACGTCGTCGAAGAGCTGGACCGGGCGAGCGCCCGGCTGCGCCTGGTGGAGGTGTCGTGATCATGACCAACCGACCGAGTGCCCAGGCACCCACGCGGACGCCGCAGCGGCTCGACGACGCCATCGACGGCGGCATCGGGGAGTCCCCGCTGCGCCCCGACGGCGCGTTGAAGGTGCGCGGCGAGTTCGCCTACGCCTCCGACCTGTGGGCCGAGGACATGCTGTGGGGCGCGACGCTGCGCAGCCCGCACCCGCACGCGCGGATCCGCTCCATCGACGTCGGCGCCGCCATGGCCGTGGCCGGTGTGCACACGGTGCTGACCGCTGAGGACGTGCCGGGCGAGAACCTCTACGGCCTCAAGACCGTCGACCAGCCGGTGCTGGCCTCCGACGTGGTGCGCTACGTCGGCGAGGCGGTGGCGCTGGTGGCCGCCGACCACCCGGAGACCGCGCGGCGCGCGCTGGAGCGCATCGTCGTCGACTACGAGGTGCTGACCCCGGTGCTCGACGCCGAGCGGGCCGCGCACGACGAGGACCTGCCGAAGCTGCACCCGGACGGCAACGTGGTGCGCCACCAGCGGATCCTCAAGGGCGATCCGGACGCGACAGCCGAGGTCGTCGTCTCGGGCGTCTACACCGTCGGCATGCAGGACCAGGCGTTCCTCGGCCCGGAGTCCGGTCTGGCGATTCCCGCCGAGGACGGCGGCGTCGACCTGTACCTGGCGACCCAGGACCTGCACTCCGACCTCAAGCAGACCGCCCGCGCGCTGGGACTTCCGCCGGAGAAGGTGCGGATGACCATGTCCGGCGTCGGCGGTGCGTTCGGCGGTCGCGAGGACCTGTCGATCCAGGTTCACGTGTGCATGCTCGCGCTCCACGTCGGCAAGCCGGTGAAGATGGTCTACAGCCGCGAGGAGTCGTTCTACGGCCACGTGCACCGGCACCCGGCGAAGATGTACTACGAGCACGGCGCGAAGCGCGACGGAACGCTGGTGTACGTCAAGGCCACCCAGTACTTCGACGGCGGCGCGTACGCCTCGAAAACGCCCGTGGTGGTGGGCAACGCGACCACGCTGGGCGTCGGCCCGTACGTGGTGCCCAACGTGCGCATCGACGGCTGGGGGCTCTACACCAACAACCCGCCGTGCGGCGCGATGCGCGGACTGGGCGCCGTGCAGCCGACATTCGCCTACGAGTCGCAGATGGACAAGCTCGCCGCCGAGCTGGGCATGGACCCGGTGGAGCTTCGGGTGCGCAACGCGATCTCCCAGGGCGGGACCATTCCCACCGGCCAGGTGGTGGACTCCCCCGCGCCGGTCGCCGAGCTGCTGGAACGCGTCCGCGCGCTGCCGATGCCGGCCGAGCGCGACACCACCGACATCCGCGAGCTCCCGGGCGGGGCGTCCAACACCACGCACGGCGAAGGCGTGGTGCGCGGGATCGGCTACGGGGTGACGATCAAGAACATCTGCTACTCCGAGGGCGCCGACGACTTCTCCACGGCCCGGGTGCGGTTGCAGCTCCTCGGCGGCGAACCGGCCGCCATGGTGCACACCGCCGCGGCCGAGGTCGGGCAGGGCCTGGTGACCGTGCAGCAGCAGATCGCGCGCACCGAGCTGGGCGTGGAGCGGGTGACCATCCACCCCAACGACACCTCCGTCGGACCGGCCGGTTCCAGCTCCGCCTCCCGGCAGACCTACATCACCGGTGGCGCTGTGCAGGCCGCCTGCCAAGCCGTTCGCGAGGTGCTGTTCGACCGGGTCGTGGAGCGGTTCGGGACCGCGGTCGGGCTGTCGCTGCAGGGCGGCAAGGTCATCTCCGCCGAAGGCGTCGTCGCCGACCTCGCCGAGGTGCTGGGCGAGGACGTCATCGAGGAGACCCGCGAGTTCCACCACCGCCAGACCTCCCCGATGGACGCCGACGGGCGCAGCGATCTGGTGCAGGTGCAGCACGCGTTCTCCGCGCACCGCGCGGTCGTCGACGTCGACACCGAGCTGGGGCTGGTCAAGGTCGTGCAGCTCGCCTGCGCCCAGGACGTCGGCAAGGCCGTCAACCCGGAGGCCGTCCTCGGCCAGATCCAGGGCGGTTCCGCGCAGGGCCTCGGCCTGGCCGTGATGGAGGAGGTCCTGGTCAGCGACGGGAAGATCCGCAACCCCTCGTTCACCGACTACCTGATCCCCACCATCCTCGACATGCCACCGATGGAGATCGACGTCATCGAGCGCGGCGACGACAACGCGCCCTACGGGGTTCGCGGTGTCGGCGAGCCGCCGACGATCTCCACCACGCCCGCGGTCGTCGCGGCCATCCGCGCGGCCACCGGCAAGAACCTCACGCACACCCCGGTCGCTCCTGAGCACATCATCTGAGCACCGCCGAAAACCCTTGGAGTGAACCGATGTCCGTGGATGTCGCAACCCAGCAGGAGCAGACCTGGATGGCTCGGGCGATCGAGCTGGCCACCGCCAGCGTGCACAGCGGCGGCGGCCCGTTCGGCGCGGTGATCGTGCGCGACGGCGAGATCGTGGCCACGGGCGCCAACCGCGTCACCACCGACCTGGACCCGACCGCGCACGCCGAGGTCGTCGCGATTCGCAACGCCTGTCGCGAGCTCGACGCCTTCTCGCTGGCCGGCTGCGTGCTGGTGACCTCGTGCGAACCGTGCCCGATGTGCCTGGCCTCGTCGATGTGGGCCCGGGTGGACCGGATCCTGTTCGCCGCCGATCGCGACGACGCGGCAGCGGCCGGATTCGACGACCGCGCCTTCTACGACGCGATGACCGACCCCGCCAAGAACCCGACCGCCATCGCGCGGATCGAGATCCACAACCGAAACGAAGCGTTCGACGCCTGGCGAGCAAAGACCGACCGCGTCGACTACTGAGCGGACAATCCCGCGCACTGCACGGCGATGACCGGGTCGCCACCTAGAACGGATCGCGCACCAGCGGTCCGCATCAGCTAAAAACGCCCCGCACCAGGCATTCGGCGAATTCTCGCCGGGCTCAACCCTGCCCGGAAACCGACGTCCCGGGGGCGCCCACCGGCATGGGAGGACGCATGACCCAGCAGTTGACCACCAGACCCGACAGCGGTCTGGACCGAATCTTCCGGATATCCGAACGCGGTTCCACCCTCTCCCGCGAACTGCGCGGCGGCCTGACCACGTTCGTCGCGATGGCCTACATCGTGATGCTGAACCCGCTGATCCTCGGCTCCGGAACCGACGTCACCGGCGCGAAGCTCTCCCCCGAGCAGCTCACCACCGCCACGGCCGCCACCGCCGGTGTGATGACGATCGTGATGGGCCTGGTCGGCAACGCCCCGCTGGCCCTGGCGACCGGACTCGGCGTGAACGCGGTCGTCGCGTTCACCATCGCCCCCACCATGACCTGGGCCGAAGCGTTCGGGCTGGTGGTGCTCGAAGGCGTCGTGATCGTGGCGCTGGCGGTCAGCGGCGTCCGCGAGAAGATCATGAACGCCATCCCGGAGCCGCTCAAGATCGCGCTCACCGTCGGCATCGGCCTCTACATCGCGCTGATCGGCCTGGTCAGCGCCGGGTTCGTGACCCGCGTGCCGGACGCGCAGGAGACGACCGTGCCGGTGCAGATGGGCACCGACGGGCACCTGTCCGGGATTCCGATCGTGGTGTTCTGCGTGACGCTGCTGGTGATGATGGGGCTGATGGCCCGCCGCACGCCCGGCGCGATTCTGCTGGGCATCGTGGCCGGGACGGTGATGGCGCTGGTGGCCAACGCGGCGCTGGACGTCGCGCCCGACGAATGGGGCACGGTGGTCCCGGAACTTCCCGCTCAACTGGTCGGCACCCCCGATTTCGGCCTGTTCGGGCAGGTGGACCTCTTCGGCGGATTCGCCGCCGCCGGCGGGGTGGCCGCGACGGTGTTCCTGTTCACCCTCGTGCTGTCCGGGTTCTTCGACGCGATGGGCACGATCACCAGCGTCTCCTCGCAGGCCGGGCTGGTCCAGGGCGGCAAGGTTCAGGGCATGGGACGGATCCTGGCCGTCGACGGCGTCGCCGCCGCGGCGGGCGGGCTGACCGGGGCCGCGCCGAACACGGTGTTCCTGGAGTCGGCCGCGGGTGTCGCCGAAGGCGCCCGAACCGGCCTGGCCAGCGTGTTCACCGGCCTGCTGTTCTGCCTGACGCTGCTGGTCACGCCGTTGGCGTCGGTGGTTCCGGCGCAGGCCGCCGCGCCTGCTCTGGTGATCGTCGGCGGGCTGATGATGTCGCAGGTCCGGTTGATCCCCTGGGACGACCCGGACTACGTGATCCCGGCGTTCCTGACGCTGGCCGTCATCCCGTTCACCTACATGATCACCAACGGCATCGGTGCCGGTCTGATCGCCTTCGCGGTGATCAAGCTGGCCCGGGGCAAGGTGCGGGAGATCGGCTGGCTGGTCGGCTCGCTGGCGATCGTCTTCGCGGTCTACTTCCTCGTCTCCGGCCTGACCGGGGTCTGAGCCCGCGGGTCCGGGGGCGCCGCGGCGCGTCCCCGGACCAGTACGGTCGATTCGTGACAGCACCAGCAGGAGTCGTTCTCGCGGCGGGCGCGGGCCGCCGCTTCGGGATGCCGAAAGCCCTGGTCGACTACCGAGGAGCGCTCCTCGTCGACCGCACCGCGAAGGTCCTGGCCGACGCCGGGTGCGACCCGGTGCTGGTGGTCCTCGGCGCCGCCGCCGACGAGGTCCGCGAGCGCGCCGAGCTCGTGGGCGTGACCGCGGTGTTCAACCCCGACTGGGCCTCCGGCATGGGTTCCTCGCTGCGGACCGCGCTGGAGGCCCTGCGCGAGTCCGACGCCCCGGCCGCGGTGATCCTCCCGGTCGACATGCCGGGCATCGGCCCGGAAGCAGTCCGCCGCGTCGCTGCCCTCTCCTCCCCCGACGCGCTGGCCGCCGCTTCGCACGACGGACACCGCAGTCACCCGGTGTTGCTGGGCAGGAACCACTGGACCGGTGCAGCCGAGTCCGCGACGGGTGATGCCGGCGCTCGTGACTACCTGAAACAACGCACGGTGACGATGGTGTCCTGTGACGACGTATCGGACGGCTTCGATGTCGACCGGCCTGAAGATCTGGACCGACCCGCCACGTAGAGTGCCAGGACGACCGAGAGGCGCTGCTGAGAGCCAGTGCACCTAGCATTGTCTTCCGGTCAAGAGCTCGAACGCCCGAGCAAAGTGGAGAGCGGAGGCATTCATGGCTGGCGGTCATATCACCGCGAACTACGTACCCCAGGGCGATGATTGGCAGATCACCGTCACGGATGGTGACGGCAAGAAGACCGCGCGTGCCCCCGGGCTGATCGCCGCTCGGGACCAGGCCGATCAGCTGATCGAGCAGCTCTCGCCCGGCAAGTCGGGCCGCGTGGTGATCCACCTGCTCGACGGGGACGGCTTCGCCTTCACCACCGCCTACCTGCAGGCCAGGCACGGCCTGTCGGACGAGGCGACCCAGCGCGCGGCACGCGCCGCCGCAGCCCACGCACCCGCCCAGTAGCACTGCGGTCTGACCGGAAACCCACTGGTCGGTGACTCTTCGCGACCCACCGATCACGCGCGCCGGAGACCTGCCGCCGGGGACCTTAGGATGGCGTCGTGAACGCGCCGACCAGTAGTGCACCCCAGGAGGAAGCAGCGGTGGCCAGCCTCGAACCGAGCAGGCCGCCCGCCGGCCGGGGACGCCCGCGGGACGCCTCCCGCGATGCCGCGTTGCGCCAGGCCGCGATGGAGGTGCTGGCCCAGGTCGGCTACCGGGCGCTGACCATGGACGCCGTCGCCGCCCAGGCCAGAGCTGGGAAGGCCACGATCTACCGCCGCTGGGACTCCAAGCTCGACCTGGTCATCGACACCTGCAACGAGCTCGTCCAGCGCCGCATCCCGGAGCCGGACCTGGGTTCGGTCGCCGACGATCTCGGCGAGTTCCTGCGCGCTTTCGCCACGCTGCTGACCGGACCGGTCGGCAAGGCCGCGCAAGCGCTGGTCGGCGAGCTGCCGCACGAGCCCGAGCTGGCGCTGAAGTTCCGCGAGTCGTTCCTGCTGCCGCAGCGCGACGTGCTGCGCCGGATCATGGAGCGCGGTGTGCGGCGCGGCGAGATCGGCCCGAACGCCCCGATCGACACGGTCGGCGAGCTGGCCGGTGCCGGCCTGATCTACCGGCTGATGCTGGCCGACGAGCCGCTGGACACCGGATTCGTGGACCGGTTGCTCAACGAGGCGCTGCTGCCGCTGTTGAAGCGCTGATCGTCTGTTTCACGCGATAGGGTGGCCTCGCCCTGGGGAAACGGAGGTCGGCTCGTGTCCGAGGTTCTCACGCTCAATCGCTGGCCGGTGAAGTCGCTGCGCGGCGAGCAGCTGTCCGCCGCGCGCTTCGACGAGCGCGGCGTGGCGGGCGACCGCGCCTACGCGCTGCTCGACGAGCGGCCGAACCGCGCGGGCAACATCCTCACCGTCCGGCAGAACCAGACCCTGCTGTCCTGGTCGGCGAGCTACGGCGATCTGCCGGAGCCGACCGGGCCACCGACCCTCAACGGCCCCGATGACCAGCGGTTCTCCTGGGACGACCCGAAGCTCGCCGACGTGCTGGAGCAGTCGCTGGACATCCCGGTGAGCCTGCGCGCGGCCGACGGCCAGCAGGACCGCGGCCCGACGGTGCTGGTCACCTTCGAGTCATCGCTGCGCGGCCTGAGCGAGGAGATGGGCGCGGAGGTGGATCTGCGGCGCTTCCGCACGAACCTGCACGTGGACGCGGATCTGCCGCCGTTCGCCGAGCAGGACTGGGAAGCGGGAGCCACGATCACCGCGGGCGAGGTGGAACTGGCCGTGGCCGGCGAACACGCGGGTCCGTGCATCCGCTGCGCGGTGCCGAGCTGGGACGCCGACGGGCGCGAGCGCTGGCGGGAACTGCAAACTCACCTGATCCAGCGACACGAGAACAAGTTCGGCGTGATCATGCGGGTGACCCGGCCGGGAACGGTGAACGTGGGCGACGCGGTCCGGGCGGGTTGAGCGGGTTCCGGTGTTCTGGGGCCAGGTCCGAGACCCCAGAACGACCGGCACCTCACCTGAACAGCTTGCGCATGACCACCACGGTGACCAGTGCACCGACCCCGATGAGCGCGTAGCGCACCTTGGGATCGTTCAGCTTCTCCATGACGCTGGCTTTGCCGGCGTCGACGAACCGCTGCGGGTTCGCCTGCACGCTCAGCCTGTCCAACGTGTCGGCCAGCGCGTCACGCGCCTGCTCGATGTCACGCTCGATGGCATCTTGATCACGGGCCACGTGTCCTCCTCACGTTCACCTGGCTGCCCACACCGTAGTTCACCGCGGATTCCGCGCCGCATCAGCCGCGCCCATGTCGCCTGCTCGGGTCTCCTCAGCCGCCTCAAGAACAAGATCGACGAGCGCGATACGCTGTGCACACCGAGGGGCCGTAGCCCAATTGGCAGAGGCACTAGGTTTAGGTCCTAGACAGTGAGGGTTCGAGTCCCTCCGGCCCCACCACACCCCCCACGCCCTGCCCGAGCTCCTTCACCTCAGGGAGCCAGGTGTCCGAGGGCAACGACGTTGACGCCGTCCTCCCGGGTGTAGCTCGTGTTTCCAGCGGTCAGGACGTTCAGGGACGTCAACTCGCTCGCACGCTGCTGCGACACCTTCTTCTCCAGAGCTCGCAGGTTGCCGGCTGCCATGTCGATGTTCTTGCTGCCACCCAGCTTGACCTCGAAGGCCGCCCACCGACCGTCGTTCAGCTCGACGATCGCGTCGACCTCAAGACCGTTCTCATCCCGGTAGTGGTAAACCGCGCCACCGAGCGGCTGCGACAGGACGCGCAAATCGCGGATGCACAGCGACTCGAACAGCAGACCCAGCGTGTTGAGGTCGCCGAGCAGGGCGTTCGGACCTGCGCCGAGCGCAGCGGCTGCGAGCGACGGATCGATGAAGTGCCACTTGGGGTGAGTGCGCAACCTGACCTTCGACCTCAGGTGAGGCGCCCAAGCCGGTTGTTCCTCGATCACGAACACCCGGGTCAACGCATCGAGGTAGCGCCGCACCGTCTGGGCCGACACCTCGGCTCCGGACTCGCCGATCTTTGCTTCCGCGCTGAGCTTGGTGGCTGAGACCTCGGTCGAGGTGTTGCGCGCCAAGGCGCGAACCAGGGCTCGCACGCGCAGCGGATCTGACTGAACCTCGACTCCCGGCAGATCGACGCGCGCGATGTCGTCCAAGTAGCTCCCCAGGTAGTCCTGCGGTGAGCGGTTGGTCTGCGCGACGAGGACCGGCCATCCGCCGCGGACCAGGATGGACGCGTAGTCCTCGACCGTCGGCCCGCCAATACCAGCGATGGCATCGCCCGAGAAGAGCTCGGTGAAGCCGACCGCACCCGCGGACTCGCCGCTCTCCCCCAGCGTCATCGGCCGCAGCGTGATTCTGCGGAAACGGCCCGCTCCGCTGTGCCTGGTGATGTCGTCGGGCGGAGTCGCCGACCCGGTCAGCACGAACTGTCCCGGGACCGATCGCTGGTCGACCTCGTGTCGGACCGCGTTCCACAGCGTGGGGGCGAGCTGCCACTCGTCGATGAGCCGTGGGGTGTCTCCGGACAGGACGACGCCGGGTGAGGTTTCCGCGATCGACGGCAGCTGCGGATCCGAATCCAGCCGGACCGAGCTGTTCGCGACCTGCAAGCCCGTCGTGGTCTTACCCGTTGCCCTCGGGCCTTGGATGATCACAGCGCCGAACGTGTCCAGCGACTTGCGCACGAGGTCGTCAACAAGCCGATTCCGGTAGGTCTCCACCAGCGCATTATAACTCCTGCGGGTAAGCCAGTATCACTTTTGCGTGCAGCTCGGCATCACTTTTGCGCTTGATCGACTATCACTTTTGCGTGCGGTGGAGCATCACTTTTGCGGGTTCGGTCCGGTCAGGGGTGGGAGATCACCAGGAATAAGCCCTGCACGTAGGGGTCTTCGAGAGCGCGCCTCTCGTCAGCGGATCCCGCCGCTCGGATGCGGCCGTGAACAGCATCCGGTCGACGACGCCGAGGTCGACCAGGTCGGAGACGTCGTGCGTGATCGCGAGAACGGCGGCG
This sequence comes from Saccharopolyspora terrae, assembly GCF_004348435.1. Lineage (NCBI taxonomy): Bacteria > Bacillati > Actinomycetota > Actinomycetes > Pseudonocardiales > Pseudonocardiaceae > Saccharopolyspora > Saccharopolyspora terrae. The sequence goes on from NZ_SMKS01000032.1 coordinate 13,766, forward strand.
CCGGTGTCGGCGTACCTGCGCAAGCTCCCCCAGACCGCGTGAGCGGTGGCGGTATCGAGCGAGGCGGTCGGCTCGTCCACGACGAGCAGTCTCGGCGCGGACAGCAGTGCGGCGGCCAGCGCGGCTCGCTGGACCTGCCCGCTCGAGTGCTGACCTGGGAGCAAGTGCTGCACGTCAGCCGGGTAGGAAGCCGCCGCGCACGCCTGCTCGACGCTGCGCGCGCCGCGGAGATCGTGCAGCCGTCGCAGCTGCGCGCCGACCGCCACCTCCGCGTCGAACGGGCAAGGCCCGACTGCGGCAGGAAACCGATGGTGCTCGCGCGCAGCCGCCGCCACTGCCGCTGATCAGCCATTGGCGTGCCCGCGATGAGCACCTCGCCGGTGCTCCGCGCGGTCGCGGGCAGCTGGCCCGTCAGCGCAGCGGCGGCCAGCGACTTGCCGCACCCCGACTCGCCCAGGAGGGCCGTGACCTGCCCCTCCGCCACCGCGAAGCTCACGGATTCGAGAACGGTCCCGCTCCACCGACCGGTATCGACGTGGACGGTCATCTCCCGCAGCTCAGCGACCGGCCCGCCGCACTCCCCCACGCGATCAACCCCTTCACCAGGCCACCCGCTCGACGATGGCACGTCCACGCGCCGAAATCACCACCCGCGAGTCCAGCATCGCGGAGCTTGACCTGGCCCCAAGGACACGGTCTGAAGTGGTGGCGAGTCGCAGCGACACCACCGAACGGGAGCGCACGATGACCAGCACAGCGGAGCACGGGTATCGAATCGAGCAGCGGGGTGGGGACTCGCGTTGGTTCCGCAGGCCGTTCCAGATCATCCGGGCGAACCTCCGCGCCTACCTGGCGCTGAACGCGATGGCCTACGGGTTGTTCCTGGTCGGGATGGGTGTGGGTCTGATGCGGCCCGAGCTCACCGGGGCGAACGTCGTGTCGCTGGAGCAGGACGGGACGTCGGAGCTGGTCACGTGGGCGATGTCGAACGCGTGGCTGTTCAGCCTGATCATCCTCGCGGTGAACGCGATCGGGTTGAGCCTGGTGCACGTCCTGCTGCCCTCGGCGATCGTCCCCTTCGGAGGCATCGCCGTCTTCGCCTACTGGGCCTTCGACACCGGGGTGACGTTGGCGCCGGTCAACGAGGTCACGGCGTTGACGATGATCCCGCACTCGCTGACGGTCCTCGTCGAGTTCCAGGCGTACGTCCTGGTCCTGCTCGGCGCCTACCGGCTGGGGATGTCGTGGCTGCGCCCCCGGACGGTCGGTGCCCGCAACCGCCGCCAGGGCTACGTCCACGGGCTGCGGCAGGTCGGCTGGCTGAGCCTGCCCGCGCTGGCGCTGCTGGTCGTCGGCGCGATCTACGAGGCGCTCGAGATCATCCACCTGGTCCCGCTGCTGCTGTCTTGACCGTGCCCTTGGGGCAGGGTGTGGACTGGTTTCGGACATCGCGCGCCGAATGGGGGACGAACGATGGCGTGGAGCACTCGGCAGGTAGCCGATCTCGCGGGCACCACGGTGAAGGCCGTTCGGCACTACCACGAGATCGGGCTGCTGGACATGCCCGAACGCTCGTCGAACGGGTACAAGAAGTACGGGGTCTCGCACCTGATCCGGCTGGTGCAGATCAAGAGGCTGAGCGATCTGGGGCTCCCGCTGTCGCAGATCGCGGCGATGGGCAACGCCGGTGAGGACCCGACCGAGGCGATCACCGTTCTCGACGCCGAGCTGGAAGCGACGATCCAGCGGCTGACCCGGATCCGCGCCGAACTGGCCGTGATCCTGCGCCACCGCGCGTCACCCGAGGTGCCGCCCGAGTTCGCGCCGCTCTCCGGGGACTTCTCCGACAGCCAGAAGGCCCTGCTGACGGTCTACTCGACGGTCTTCAGCGACGAGGACCTGACGGAGTTCAGCCGTGCCTTGGCCGTTCGGGACGACGTCCACGACGATCTCGAAGCGCTGCCCGAGGACGCCGACGACGAGGCCGTCGAAGAACTCGCCCGGCGCCTGGCGCCGCTCGTCCGCCGCATCCGTGCGGAACACCCGCGACTGGCGAACCTGGCGGCGAACTCACCGCACGGCGAGAAGCTGGCGACGAACGCGCTGGCCCACGCGGTCGTGGAGTTCTACAACTCCGCGCAGATCCGCGCCCTGCAACGCGCCAACGCCCTCCTCGAGCAGGAGGACGACTTCAGCTGAACCGACTCCCCGGTCAGCACCCCGCAGGTACCGTTCGGCCGCGTCGGCACTGATCAGGGGGAGAGTGCGCCCATGACCGCTCTGCACATCAGCCCGGAGTTCCCGTCGGTCCTCCACCGCATCGACGATCTCGGCGAGACGCTCCGGACGAGCGCGGACGCCGCCGAGCGGCGCGGGACCCTCGACGAGGACGTCGCTCACGGCCTGCTGGCGGCCGGGGCCGTCCGGGCTTCCCTGCCCGCGAGCCTCGGTGGTCACGAGTTCGCTCCGCACCAGCTGATCGAGATGATCGAGCGGATCAGCCACCACGACGCGGCGGCCGGTTGGACGATGATGGCGTTGCAGCACATCACCGGCACCACCGCCGCGTACCTCGACACCGCTGCGGCGGATGCTCTGTGCCCCGACGTCGCCGGCGGGGACCACGCGTTGCTGGCCGGGCACGGCACCAGACCGGGCCGTGCCGTCCCGTTGGACGGCGGCTACCTGGTGAGCGGCAGCTGGCAGTTCGCCTCCGGCATGGCGCTGGCCAGTCACGTCCACAGCCTGGTCGTGGTCGAGGGCAGCGGCGAACCGCGAGTGCTGGCGATGCCGAAGTCGCAGGTGACGCTGGTCGACAACTGGGACGTGCACGGGCTGCGCGCCACGACCAGCATCGACTACCACTGCACCGACGTGTTCGTCCCGGCGGAGAACACCTATTCCGCCACGACGACCGCGCCCGCGAACGGCGGCGCGATGTACCGCGTCGGCCTGGTCAACATGGCGGCGATCGGGCACACGGGCTGGGCGCTCGGCGTCGGACGCCGACTGCTCGACGAGCTGAAGTCGTGCGCAGCGCCCAAGTTCGACACGCCCGGCGCTGCGGTCAACACCGCGCAGTTCCACGCCGAGTTCGCGACCGCCGAAGCCGCGCTGCGCTCCGCTCGGGCGTGGGCGATGCAGGTGTGGCAGGACGTCGAGCACACACTGGACACCGGTGAATCCCAGACCACCGAGCAGGACACGATGATCCGGCTCGCCCTCGGCAACGCCACGCGAACCGCGCAGGACGTCGGCCGGACCGCGCACCGCTGGGCGGGCACGGCGGCGATCCGCCGGGGACCGATCAACCGCTGCATCCGCGACCTCGACACCGGAGCCCAGCACGTCACGTCCAGCCCGGTGGTCCTGCAGAACTGCGGAAAGTGGCTCAGCGGCGCACAACCTCAAGCCCGCTGGCAATTCCTCGACCTGGTCCAGTGATCGCCGCGTTCGCCGGGAATGGACGCCGGGCTCTCGGCAGAGGTCACCAGCCACTTCCCCGCGGTGACCACGGGCACACGCGATCGCGGTATACCGTGGTCGGCGTGGTGTTTCCGTGGTTTGGGGGTCGTGGCCGGTGAGCGTCAAGGTTGCTCTGCTGGATGATGAGGACTTGGTGCGGTCCGGGATTCGGATGATCCTGGAGTCGGATCCGGAGATCGCGGTGGTGGCCGAGGCCGTCAACGGGGTCGGGATCGTGGACCTCGTGGCGAAGTTCTCGCCGGACGTGGTGCTCACCGACATCCAGATGCCCGAGGTCGGGGGCCTGGAGGTGACCAAGCGGCTCGCCGCGTTGCCCGATCCCCCCGCCGTGGGCGTGCTGACGACCTTCGACGTGGACGAGTACGTGCACGAAGCCCTGCAGAACGGGGCGGCCGGATTCCTGCTCAAGGACACCCGGCCGCACGAACTGATCGCCGCCGTGCACACCCTCGCCGGTGGTGAGGCGATGCTCTCGCCGCGGATCACCCGGAAGTTGCTGACGACCTTCTCCTCCGGCGGCGGCGCCGCGCAGTCGGCGAAGTCCAAGATGGACAAGCTGACCGCGCGGGAGCGCGAGGTCGCGGTGGCGGTCGCGCAGGGTTCGAGCAACGCCGAGATCGCCGCCGACCTGTACATGAGCCAGTCCACCGTGAAAGTCCACATCGGACGGATCATGCACAAGCTCGACGCCGTCAACCGAACTCAGGTCGCGATCATCGCCCACGACGCCGGCTTGGCCTAGTACGCCTCGCGCCGCCGGTAGGCGTCCCGGCGCCCGATCAGGAACCACCCCACCGGCCCCAGGAAGGGGGCCGCGAAGGTGATGATGATCCACACGATCGTCATCCCGAAGCCCAGCGGCGAGCCGAGGATGCTGACCAGCGCGCAGATGAACAGCGCCACGGCGCCGAACATCACCAGCGCGAGCAGCCCCAGGCCGCCCATCGCGAACAACTGCTCCGGGTTGCTGAAGAGCTTGCCCAAGTCCATTTCGCTTCCTCCCACGAGTTGCGTCGTCGTTCGATCAACAACGCTATGGGCCAGCGGCCGCCGCGACGTCCTTCCTCCCGCTCGTCCGAACTTGGCCGAAAGTCGTACCCACCTCGGCCGGTAGGCGAACGTTCCGCGCGAACGGCGCGGCTAGAGTCGGCCCGGTGCGTGAACTCCTCGACCGAGAGCACCTGCTGTCCTGGTGGGACGGCAAGGTCCACCGCCTGCTGATCGACCTCGCCGTCGCCCTGACGTTCAGCGGGGTGCTCAGCACCCGGGCCACCCCGTGGGAGTTCTTCCTGTACTCCGCCATCGGCGTCGCACTGCTCGTGCGCCGGCGGTTTCCGCTGGTCACCGCCGGAGCCTCGATCGTGCCGGTCGCCCTCATGCTCCACCCGGCGCCGTCGTGGGTCGCGCTGTACACCTACGCCCGGCGTCACGGTGGCGCGCCTTCGACGTGGCTCGTGGGCATCGCGATCATCGGGACCGGGGTGACGGCGAACCTGATCCGCTACCCCGGCCAGCAGTTGTTCCCGACGCTGCTGAGCATCGGCGTGAACTCCGCGCTCTACACCGTTCCCGCGATGCTCGGGTTGTGGCTGCACCAGCGGCGGGCTCTGCTGACCGCCGCCCGCGAGCGCATCGAACGCGCCGAGCGGGAGCGCGCGCTGCTCACCGGGCGGGCCGTCACCGAGGAGAGGCGGCGGATCGCGCGCGAGCTGCACGACGTGATCGCCCACCGCGCCAGCGTCATGTCGCTGCAGGCCGGCGCGCTCACCCTGCACGCGAAGGACGAGGGCACCGCTCAGACCGCGGAGATCATCCGCGAGAACAGCGCGAAGGCGCTCACCGAGCTGCGCGGCATGCTGCGGGTGCTGCGGGAAGGCCCGTCCGACCTCTCCGAAGCGCCGACCCTGGCCGACATCGCCGAGCTGGTGCGCGAAACCGGGTCCGGAGTGCGGTTGAGCATGCCCGACGAACTCCCCACGACCTCCGGGAGCACCGGTCGCGCTGCCTACCGGGTGGTGCAGGAGGCGCTGACCAACGCGGCGCAGCACGCACCCGGCGCGTCGGTGTCCGTCGTCGTCGAGGACGGCGACGAGCTCCGCGTCACCGTCACCAACGGCCCCGGTGCGCAGGCGTCGACCGCAGGGCCCGGGTACGGGCTGCTCGGGATGCGGGAGCGCGTGGCGCTCGCGGGAGGCTCGCTGGAGGTGGGGCCGATGCCGGACGGGGGCTTCCGGGTGGCGGCCGCGCTGCCGCGGTGACCGAAAGTCGTACCCGGTCATAGCTGGAAGTCAGACGCCCTGACTCCATCGGATTCGCGATTCTCGTTGTCATGCGAGACATCCGATCCGACTTCGAGGAGCAGGGTTGATCACCATCCGGGAACTGACCAAGCGCTACGGCAACAAGCTCGCCGTGCACGACCTCACCTGCACGATCCGGCCGGGCGTGGTGACCGGCTTCCTCGGCCCGAACGGGGCGGGCAAGTCCACCACGATGCGGCTCATGCTCGGGCTCGACCGCGGCGAGGGCGAAGTCCTCTTCAACGACCGCCGCTACCGCGACCTGCCGAACCCGGTGCGCAGCGTGGGCGCGCTGCTCGACGCCGGGGCCGTGCACCCCGGTCGGTCGGCCCACCAGCACCTGCGGATGATCGCCGCCGGAGCGGGGATCTCCGAGCAGCGGGTCCGCGAGGTGCTGGCGGCCGTCGGCCTCGACGAGGTGCGGTCCCGCCGCGTCGGCGGCTTCAGCCTCGGGATGCGGCAGCGCCTCGGCATCGCCGCCGCGCTGGTGGGAGACCCCGAGTACGTGATCCTCGACGAGCCGACCAACGGGCTCGACCCCGAAGGCGTCCGCTGGATCCGCTCGCTGCTGCGCAACCTCGCCGACGAGGGCCGGACCGTGTTCGTGTCCTCGCACCTGCTGTCCGAGATCGCGCAGCTCGCCGACGACCTCGTCGTCATCGGCGAGGGCCGGTTGATCGCCGCCCAGCCGGTGCGCGACTTCATCGCCGCGCACACCCGCACCCACGTCGTCGTCCGCACGCCGGATCCCGAGCGCTTCCGGAAGTGGCTGCAGCAGGCGGGGTTCCAGGTCGAGCCGGAGGACGTCGACGCGCTCGTCGTCGACACCCCCAACGCCGACGCGGTCAGCTCCGCCGCACGCCAGGCCGGGGTCGCGATCCGCGAACTGCACACCCGCCGCAGCAGCCTCGAAGACGCCTTCTTCAACGCCACCGCCAACGCCACGACCTACCGGGGAGAAGCAGCATGACCACCACCCTCGAAGCCCGTCCCCAGGCCGACCGCGCGCCGGGATTCGGCCGAGCGCTGGCCTACGAGTGGGCCGCGTTCCGGACCGTGCGGTCCAACTGGCTGCTGATCGGGGCGGCGCTGCTGGTGCAGCTGCTGCTCACGGTGTTCGCGCACGACTCGCGCGACCACGGCGACGTCACCTTCGACAAGGTGCTCTCCGTCGGGTGGTTGTTCGGGGCGCTCGTGGGCGCGCTGGGCGTCAACTCCTTCGGCACCGAGTACCGGTTCCGCACGATCACCACGACCGTGCTCACCGCCCGATCGCGGACGCGCGTGCTGCTGGCCAAGATCGCCGTGGTCACGGCGGCCGCCGTCGCCGCCGAGATCGCGGTGCTCGCGGCGTCCTGGCTGGTGCTCGCGGTGTTCTTCGCCGCCGCGCCGACGGTGTCGTCCTCGCTGGTGATGGGCACCGGTGTCGTCGTCTACACCGCGCTGATGACGCTGATCGGGCTCGCGCTGGCCGCGCTGCTGCACGGATCGGTCGTGCCGATCGCGTTCCTGGTGGTGTGGCCGGAGGTCGAGATGTTCCTGATCAACCGGCTGGACCTGCCGGAGTGGCTGCTCGTCGTGCTCCAGCCGTTCTACTCGGCCCGCCGGCTGATCAGCGAGACGCCCGAGTGGCCGCACGTGCTGCCGATGCTGGGACTCGCGGCGGTGCTGCTCGGCGCGGCGGGCATCGTCCTGACCCGCCGCGACGTGTGAGTACGGTGACGGACGTGCAGGTCGAACAGAAGCGCTCGTGGTTGTCGTGGTGGGACGGTTCGCTGCGGTCGCTGCTGTTCGACCTCGCCGTCGCGGCGGCCCCGGTCGCGGGTGAGTTCTACGCGCACGGCGGGCGCCTCGGCGACACCTCTCCCCTGGCGATCGCGGCGCTGATCACCGGATTCCTCGCGCTGGTGGTGCGGCGGCGCTTCCCGTTCGCCGTCGCTGTGGTGCTGGCCGCGGCGTCGACGCAGATGGTTGGCGTCATCGGGGCGACGGAGGTCGCGCTGTACACGGTGGCGAGCAAGTGTGGACCGCGGCTGACGACGTGGCTGGCCATCGGCGCTCACCTGCTGGCGCTCGTGCCGATGGTGTGGCGGTGGGACGGGTTCCACCCGGGGCCGTTGACGACCATCGTCGTGACGAGCGTGGTCGTACCGGTGCTGATCGGGCTGTGGGTGTTCGGGCGGCGGCGCGTGCTCGTCGACTACCGGGAGAAGGCCGAGCAGGTCGAGCGCGAGCGAAAGCTGCTGGCGGAGCAGGCCGTGGAGGCGCAGCGGCGAGAGATCGCCCGCGAGATGCACGACGTCGTCGCGCACCGCATCGGCGTGGTGTCGCGGCACGCCGACGTGCTGGCCGCCAACGCCACCGACGAGCGCAGCGCCGAGCTCGCCGAGATCATCCGGTCCACCAGCGCCACCGCGATGTCCGAGCTGCACGAGATGCTGCGCGCGCTGCGCGACGACGCCGAACCCGAACCGGCCTCGGCGAGCACGACCGGCATCGCCGACCTCGTCTCCGGTGCCGTCGAGTCCGGGGCGAACGTGCGGCTCGACATGGCCGAGCCCGCCCCGGACGTCCCGCCCGAGGTGGGACGGGCCGCGTACCGCGTGGTGCAGGAGGGGCTCACCAACGCCGCCAAGCACGCCCCGAACGCGGCCGTGCAGGTCACCGTGCGGTCCGACGGCGACGAGCTGGCGGTGACGGTCACCAACCGCCGCAGCCCGCGCGGCCACGACGTGGCGCTCCCCAGCTCCGGCTTCGGCCTGGTCGGGATGCGCGAGCGCGTCGCGCTCACCGGGGGCAGGTTGCAGACCGGCCGCACCGAGGACGGCGGCTACCGCGTCCACGCCACCTTCCCGCTCCACTCCGACGACACCTCGTCCGAGTGACGCGAACGCCGGGCGGTCGACACCGTCGGCCGATGAGTTCTCGGGCCCCGCTCGGTCTGAACGTGGAGACCTGCGGAGAGAGGACTGAGCGATGTCGGATCTGATGGTGGACTTCATCATCTCCCTCGACGGTTACGCGGCCGCCGAGGGATGGCCCGGTTTCTGGGGGATGGAGGGGCCCGAGTACCTCGGGTGGATCGGGAGCGAGTCGGAGCTGGAGCACGTCACGCTCATGGGGGCCACGACGTACCGGCTGATGTCCGGGTTCGCCGCCGAGGCACCCGAGGAGGCCGGGCTCGCCGAGCTGACCGCGATGCCCAAGGTCGTCTTCTCCTCCACCCTGAAGGCGCCGCTGAGCTGGGCGAACAGCGAGCTCGTCACCGGGGACGCCGTCGAGGCCGTGCGGGAGCTCAAGCAGCGCGAGACCCGCCCGCTGCGCACCGTCGGCAGCCTCAGCCTGAGCCGGTCGCTGCTCGAAGCCGGGGTCGTGGACCGCTTCCGCGTGGTCGTCTTCCCGGTCATCACCGGCAAGACCGGCCAGGAACGCATCTTCGACGGCTACCCGGACATCGAGCTCGACCTGATCAGCAGCCGCACCTTCGACGGCCGGCTCCAGCTGCTCGAATACGCCCCCACGATCCTCGACGGCCCGCCCGGCGCGTGATCGTCAGCGACCGCTGACGGCGCGTTCGACGGCGGCGACGTAGTCGTCGAACTCGGCGGTGGGCACGCCGTCCTTGACGAGGGCGTCGCGCTGAGCCCGGGTGAGCTCCAGCTGAACGCCCTTGCCCCGGGTGTTGAGGTTGCCGATGTTGTCGGGGCTCTCACCCGCGAGCCCGTCGGGGACGGTGTCCGGCGCGTCGAAGCCCTCTGCCCGGAGTTCGGCGCGCACGGCGTCGCGCAGCTCGGTGTCGAGGCCGCCGACGTAGGTCGTGGCGGTGTCACCGGCGGCTCCGTGCCAGGACACGGTGTAGGTCGAGCCGGCGACGAGCTCGCGGATCTGAGGCTCGTCGAAGTTCGTGGACGTGATGTGCAGGACGCTGTTGCCCGACGGCTTGAGCCCCTCGAACGTGCCGAAGCCGTGCCCACCGGCCTTGGCGCCGGCGTCGGCGAGTTCGGTGGTGGGACGCTCGATGCCGCCGCCGTGGATGGCGATGTGGACGAGGTCGGTGTCGCCGGTGCGCACCTCGCGCCGGTAGTCGACGCCTTCGGTCTCGTTGGCGGCCAGCTCGGCGTAGTCGGCGTAGGTGTCCTCTGCCGCCGCCACCGGAGTGACGACGAGCGCGAGCAGCGCCGCGGTGGTCGCCGTTGCGGTCCTGATGATCATCTGTGTCCCCTCAGCACGAGTGCGTGATCGCAGCCGAAGGGTATGGGCCCGACCGCCTCGCGTGGGCCAACGGCGGGAAAACGCCGTCAGTCGGCGAGCACCACCTCGATGCGGTGCTGCTCGACGAGTTCTTCGTAGTCCGAGGGGTCGGCCTCGACCAGCACCGCCGGACGTCCCGTCACCTCGCCGATGGGACGCAGGAGTTCGAGCGCCTTCTCGCGGGTGGTGAGCACGCCGACCACCAGGGCCGCCCGATCGGGATCACCCGCGTCGTCGGCGACGCCGAGGCTCCACGGGATCTCGCACGGGCCCCGGTGCCACTCGTCGGGGCACAGCAGGTGCGCGATCGGGTCCTGCGCCCCGATGGCTTCGGCGAGGTTCGCGAATCCGTCGACCCGGATCTCGTAGACGCGCGCGTGGTTCATCCGTTCCCCCAGGTGATGTGGCCGTGTGAACCAGCATCGCGCCGGAGAGCGGACGGCGATTCCGGGGCCTCCCGGAGATTTCCCCGAGAGAGCCCCGGAATCAGCCTCTAGCCGAGGTCGAGGATGGCGTAGCCGAAGGCCGGGACCGTGACGGTCCGCCCCTCGACGCGGACACCGCTGTCCTCGACCGGGCGGGCCTTCGCCAGCCGGTCGTCGGCGACGTCGACGGTGACCTGCTCGCGGCTCGGGTTGATCGTGATCAGGAAGCGGTCGCCGCGCAGGTAGGTCAGCGGGTAGCCGTCGTGGAACACCTCGACCGCGCCGCCGCTGCCGAGCTCGGGGTGCTTCGTGCGCAGCGCGATGACCCGCTGCACGAAGTTCAGCAGCGAGCCCTTGTCCGCGAGCTGACCTGCGACCGTCGGCCGGTTCGGGTCCGGGTCCTGCGGGATGTAGAGCTCGTCGGCGGGAGCGGTGGAGAACCCGGCGTTGGGCCCGTCGTTCCACTGCATCGGCGTGCGGTTGTTCTGCCGACCGTTGCTGCCCTCGACGTCCGGCAGGCCCTCGATCAGCCGCATCCCGATCTCCTCGCCGTAGTACAGCGTCGGAACGGTCGGCCAGGTCAGCCAGAACGCGAACGCGGCGGGGATCTCCTCGGGCGTGCGCACGCCGTTGTTCAGCCGCAGCGCGCCGTCGTGGTTGGCCGAGGGCAGCAGGATGTGCCCGGGGCTCCCGATGGTCTGCTCGGTCTGCTTCCAGGCGTCGACGAAGATCTTGGCGCAGCCGGTGCCGTCGGCACCGAAGTACGGGTTGTCCTGCCACAACGACTTCCACGGCGCACCGTCGCCGGGTCCGTTGACGGGCAGGAAGAAGTCGCCGTCGAAGCCCGCGGGGACCGAGGTCGCGGGGTCTCCCCACTCGGCGATCATCACGGCGTCGGGGTGGTTCTCGTCCATCCACGCCCGCATCTCGCCCCACAGCTTGCCGGTCTCGACCCAGCCCGGGTCGTCCTTGACCAGCGTGGCGGCCAGGTCGCAGCGGAACCCGGAGACACCGAGCTTCAGCCAGTGGTCCATGACCTCGCGCATCGCTTCGCGGTTGCGCTTGGGGCCTTCGGCGTCGACCGGCTGCCGCCACGGCTCGTCCGGGTTCATCCGCGCGTAGCCGTAGTTGATGGCCGGCTGCGTCTCGTAGTAGTTCTTCAGGAACGCGCCCTCGCGCGGACCGGGCGAGGCGACGAAGTCCTCCGGCAGGCTGCCGTCCGGCGGCAGCTGGTCCGGGGTCGCCCACACGTAACGGCTGTCGGTGTCGTCCTGCAGGGACTGCAGGAACCACGGGTGCTGGTCGGACGTGTGCCCGGCGACCAGGTCGAACAGCACCCGGATTCCGCGGGCTCTCGCCGCGGTGACCAGCTCGGCGACGTCCTCCCGGGCGCCGTAGCGCGGGTGCACGCCGACGTAATCGGTGATGTCGTAGCCGGCGTCGGTGAAAGGCGACGGGAACACCGGGTTGACCCAGATCGCGGTGACCCCCAGCCACGCCAGGTGGTCGAGGTGCTCGGTGATGCCGCGCAGGTCACCGATGCCGTCGCCGTTGGTGTCGGCGAAGCTCTGCGGATACACCTGGTAGAGCACGGCGTCGGCGAGCCACGAGGGCTGACCCGACGCCGCAGCGGGACTCACCCGCGAGATCGGCAGCACAGCGGCCCCCGCGAGCACCGCACCTGCACCGATCATGAACGACCGCCTCGACACCAATGCACACAGCTCCGTCCTGAATACGTATACACAAAGCGGCGCTGAATGTACTCCACCCGAGCGATCCGCAAAAGACGCCGACCGGCACCGCTCGTTCCCAGAACTCGGGTCCCGCCGACCGGCGCGGCACCCGGTGGTCGCCGGGTGCCGCGGGGTTCAGCGGAGGTCGAGCACGGCGTAGCCGAAGGCCGGGACCGTGATGTCCTGGCCGTTGATCGTCACACCGCTGTCCTCGACGGCGGTGGCGTTCGCCAACCGTTCGTCGGGGACGGCGACCGTCACCGCGTCCCGGCTGGGGTTGACCGTCACCAGGAACCGGTCACCGCGCAGGTAGGTCAGCGGGTAACCGTCGTGGAAGACCTGCACGTCGGCGGCGGTTCCGAGCTCGGGGTTGGCCTGGCGCAGCGCGATGAGCCGCTGCACGAGGTTCAGCAGCGATCCCGGATCGTCGCGCTGCGCCTCGACGTTCGGCCGGTTCGGGTCGGGATCCTGCGGCAAGTAGAGGCTCTCGGCAGGAGCGGTGGAGAACCCGGCGTTGGGCCCGTCGTTCCACTGCATCGGTGTCCGGTTGTTCTGCCGACCGTTGCTGCCCTCGACGTCCGGCAGGCCGTCGACCAGCCGCATGCCGATCTCCTCGCCGTAGTAGATCAGCGGGACGATCGGCCAGGTCAGCCAGAACGCGTACGCCGTCGGGATCTCCTCCGGCGTGCGGACGCCGTTGTTCAGCCGCAGCGCGGTGTCGTGGTTGGCCGAGGGCAGGATGACTCCCCCGGGCCGCCCGATCGCGTCCTCCGCCTCGCGCCAGGCGTCGATGAAGATCTTGGCCGTGCCGGTCCCGTCGGCACCGAAGTACGGGTTGTCCTGCCACAACGAGCGCCACGCCTCGCCGGTCTGGAAGAAGAAGTCGCCGTCGAACCCGGCCGGGACCGCGACCTTCGGATCACCCCACTCGGAGACCAGCACCGCGTCGGGGTGGTTCTCGTCCAGCCAGGCGGCCATCTCGCCCCAGAGCTTGCCGGTTTCGACGAGGTCCGGGTCGTCCTTGATCAGGCTCCCCGCCATGTCGCAGCGGAATCCCGAGATCCCCAACTTCAGCCAGTGGTCCATGATCTCGCGCATCGCTTCGCGGTTGCGCTTGGGACCTTCGGCGTCGACCGGCTGGCGCCACGGCTCATCGGGGTTCATCCGCGCGTAGCCGTAGTTGATGGCCGGCTGGGTGTCGTAGAAGTTCTTCAGGAACGCGCCTTCTCGCGGGCCGGGAGAGGCGACGAAGTTCTCCGGCAAGTCGCCGTCGGGGAACTGGTCCGGGCTCGCCCAGATGAAGCGGTCGTCGGAGAAGTCCTGCAGCGAGTTGAGGAACCACGGGTGCTGGTCGGAGGTGTGCCCGGCGACCAGGTCGAACAGGATCCGGATGCCGCGCTTGCGCGCTTCCTCGGTCAGCCGGGCGACGTCGTCCTGCGTGCCGTAGCGCTCGTGCACGCCCACGTAGTCGGAGACGTCGTAGCCGGCATCGGTCAGCGGCGACGGGAAGATCGGGTTCATCCAGACCGCGGTGATGCCGAGCCACTGGAGGTGATCGAGGTGGTCGATGATGCCCTGCAGGTCACCAACTCCGGTGCCGTCGGTGTCGGCGTAGGTCTGCGGGTAGATCTGGTAGAGCACGGCGTCGGCCAGCCACGAGGCGTCCGCGCGGGCCATCGGGGGACGTAACTCGGAGATCGGCAGCACGGTCGCTCCCGCGACCAGCGCTCCGGTGGAGATCATGAACGATCGCCTGGACACCGCCATATCCGCTTCCCCAATCGGAATACGTATGAAAATGTCAGGCCGAAGCTACGCCGCTCGATCGCCCGCCGGAACGTGCAAGAACGCGTTCAGACCCGAGTGGACCAGACCATCCCGGTTGCCAGATTTATCCTGGACATCTAATATCCGGGTTGTGCGGATGAACGAGGGCGTGGAGTGGGCGGTGCACAGCTGCCTCAACCTCGCATGGCTGGGCGAGGACCGGGCCGTGCCCGCGGCGAAGCTGGCCGCGTTCTACGAACTCCCCGCCGCGTACATGAACAAGCAGCTCCAGGCCCTGGCCCGGGCCGGGATCGTCACCTCGACCTCCGGGCCGCGCGGCGGTTTCCGGCTCGCCCGCCCGCCGGAGAAGATCACGCTGATGGACGTGGTCGCGGCGATCGAAGGTCCCGAGGAAGCGTTCCGGTGCACCGAGATCCGCCACCGCGGCGGCTCCGGCAGCGGTTCCGGCGGCGGAGCCCGCGGCGAAACCCCTTGCGCCATCAACACCTCCATGCGCAAGGCCGAGCTCGCCTGGCGCCGGGAGCTGGCCTCGCAGTCCATCGCCGACATCGCGGCCACCGTGGACGACCACTCCCCGGCCGCGGCCGAGCGGGTCCGCCGCTGGTTCGGCGACACCCGCACCTGATCGAACCCCTCCCCAGCAGGGGTTCTGGCAGCAACCAATTCTGGATATCAGATGTCCGAGATAAGGAGATGACGATGCAGGGACGGATCGACGACCTGCCCGCCAAGGCGGGCGACGGCTACGCGGCGATGAGCTCGCTGGAGGTATTCCTCGCAGGCAGCGGAGTTCCGAAGAACCTCCAGCACCTGGTCAAGCTGCGCGTCAGCCAGATCAACGGCTGCGCCTTCTGCGTCGACATGCACAGCAAGCACGCGAAGCAGGGCGGCGAGACCGACGAGCGGCTCTTCGGCATCGCGGCCTGGCGCGAATCGCCGCACTTCACCAACGCCGAGCGCGCGGCGCTGGACCTGGCGGAATCGGGAACCCGCCTGGCCGACAACCCCCACGGCGTGCCCGACGAGGTCTTCGAGAAGGCGCGAGAGGAGTTCGACGAGGCGACCCTGACCGCGCTGGTGATGCTCATCGCGGCCATCAACGCCTGGAACCGCATCAGCGTCATCAACCGGACCGTGCCCGGTTCGCACACCCCGCGCTGAGGATCCGCCGGGCGGCCTCCCACGGGGCCGCCCGGCGAAGACCTCAGTCCACCAGCAGGTCCTCGATGGTGATCGGGATGTGACGGACCCGGATCCCGGTGGCGTTGTGGACCGCGTTGGCGACAGCGGCGGCCATGCCGACCGTGCCGATCTCGCCGAGCCCCTTGGCGCCCACCGAGTTGTGCAGCGTGTCCGGGTACTTCACGAACTCCACGTCCACCTCGGGGATGTCGGCGTTGACCGGCAGCAGGTAGCTCGCGAAGTCGCCGTTGGCCAGCCGACCGCCGCCCTCGACCTCCATGGCCTCGTGCAGCGCCGCCGAAACACCCCAGATCATGCCGCCCTGGAGCTGGCTGGTGGCCAGCTTGTCGTTGATGATCCGTCCGCAGTCGAACACGCCGAGCATCCGGGACACCCGGGTCTCGCGAGTCCACTTGTGCACCTTGACCTCGACGAACTGCGCGCCGAACGAGCTGAAGGAGTGCTTGGTCAGCTCCTCGCCGGGTGCGGACGAACCGCTCACCGACACCGAGTCGCGGCCCAGCTCCCGCAGCAGGTCGCCGAAGGCCATCGACCGCCCGTCGGCGAACAGCTCGCCGTGGGCGTAGGTGACCTCCTCGCCCTCGAACGGCGCACCCGGCCCGGAGGCCAGCGCGGTGAGCTCGTCGACCGCCGCGGTGCCCGCGAGCTGGATCGCGGTGCCCACGCTGGCCGTGGCCGTGGAACCACCCGACAGGCCGCCCGGCGGCAGCGCCGAGTCACCGAGCTGCGGGGTGATCCGGTCCTCGGGCAGGTCCAGGGACTCCGCACCGATCGTCGACATCACCGTCAGCAGGCCCGTCCCCGGGTCCGCACCGCTGGTGGAGACCACGGCGGTCCCGTCGGCCCGCAGTTCGATGCCGACCGTGGCCGGGAAGCGCAGCGCCGGGAACATCGCCACGGCCACGCCCATGCCGACCTGCCAGTCGCCCTCGGTGCGGCCCTGCGGGCTGCGGTTGGCCCAGCCGAAGCGCTGCGCACCGATGTCGAAGCACTCGTCGAGGTGCTTGCTGGACCACTGCAGGTCCTTGCCGGGCGGGGCCGTCGAGTTGTTGCGCTTGCGCAGCTCGATCGGGTCGATCCCCAGCTCCACCGCCAGCTCGTCGATCGCGCTCTCCAGCGCGAACGAACCCGGAGCCTCACCGGGAGCGCGCATGAAGGTCGTCGGCGGCACGTTCAGCGGCACGATCCGCTGCGACACCGCGAGGTTCGGCGTCGCGTACCACTCCAGCGAGGTCCCGTGGGAGGTCGGCTCGACGAACGAGCGGGCCGAGTCCGTGGTGCACCACGAGTCGTGCTGAACCGCGATCAGGCGGCCCTCGCGGTCGGCGCCCAGGGCGACCTTCTGCCGGGTGGCCGCACGACCGGCGGTCACCGTGAACACCTGCTCGCGGGTCAGCACGGCCTTGACGGGCCGGCCGAGCGCGCGGCTCGCCGCCGCGGCGAGGAACGCCGGCGTGGAGGTCTTGCCCTTGCCGCCGAAAGCACCGCCCACGTAGGGGTTCACGACGTGGACCTGCGAGACGTCGACGCCCAGCGCGGTGGCCACGTCCGCGGCGACCATGTGCGAACCCTGGTTCGGCGTGTAGAGCGTGAGCTCGCCGCCCTCCCACAGCGCGACCGCCGAGTGCGGCTCCATCGCGGCGTGGTTCTGGGTCGCGGTCGAATAGGTGTTGTCGACGACGACCGGGCTGCCCGCGAAGGCGTCCGCGATGGACTCGAAACCGGCGTCGGCGTCGAGGATCTCCAGGTCTTCGCGGTCGGGTGCCGCCTCGGCGTCGGCCAGCCCCTCCTCGAACGAGGTCTTCGCGGGCTTGGCCTGGTAGCCGACCTCCACCAGCGACGCGGCGTCGCGGGCCTGCTCGAAGGTCTCGGCGATGACGAGACCGATCGGCTGGCCGTAGTAGGCGACCTCGCGGTTCTGCAGCGGAACCCAGGTCTCGCCCAGCATCGAGCTCGGCGTGGCCAGTTCCAGCTTGTCGAACGGCGTGTACACGCCGAGCACACCGGGCGCGCTCTTGGCCGCGGTGACGTCCATGCTCTCGACCTCGCCGTGGGCGATCGTGCTGAGCACGAGGTAGCCGTAGACCATGCCGGGGAAGTTGTTGTCGGCCCCGTACTTGGCCTGGCCGGTGACTTTCAGCGGGCCGTCCAGCCGAGCAGTCACAGCTGCATCCCTTCGGTGGTTTCGAGCAGGGCGCGGACGATGGTCCGCTTCAGCAGGGACACCTTGAACGCGTTGCCGGACAACGGTTTCGCCCCTTCGGCGGCGAGCGCGGCGGCGGCTTCGAAGGTCTCCTGGGTGGCGGGCTTGCCGCGCAGCACGTCCTCGACGACGCCGAGCTTCCACGGCACCGTCGCCACACCGCCCGCGGCGACGCGGGCATCGGCGATCACTCCGTCGCGGACGTCGAGCGCCACGGCGGCCGAGGTCAGCGCGAACTCGTAGGACTGCCGGTCGCGGACCTTGACGTAGGTGGAGTTGGTCGCCCAGTCCAGCTTCGGCACGACGACCTCGCCGATCAGCTCGCCCTCGCGCAGGTCGTGCTCGGCCTCGGGCGTCTGCCCCGGCTGCATGTAGAAGTCGGCGAGCTTGACGGTGCGCTCGCCGTCGGTGCTGACCAGCCGGACCTCGGCGTCGAGCGCGACCAGCGCGACCGCCAGGTCGCTGGCGTGGGTGGCCGCGCACGCGTCGCTGGTGCCCAGGATCGCGTGCATCCGGTTGGCGCCCTCGACCGCCGGGCAGCCGCTGCCCGGGTCACGACGGTTGCAGGGCATGTCGACGTCGCGGAAGTACCCGCAACGCGTGCGCTGCATCAGGTTCCCGCCGATGCTGGCCATGTTGCGCAGCTGCTGCGACGCGCTCTGCAGCAGCGCGCGCGAGATCACCGGGTACACACCGGGATTCGCGGCCACGTCGCTCATCCGCTCCAGCGCGCCGATGCGCAGCCCGTCGGAGGTGTCGATCCCGCGCAGCGGCAGGCCGTTGATGTTCTGCACCCGCTGCGGGGTGAGCACGTCGAGCTTCATCAGGTCGACGAGCGTGGTGCCTCCGGCCAGGAACGTGCCGGTGCCGCCGAGCGCCTCGTCGATCGTGGTCGGTGCGGTCAGTTCGAAGGAGCGCATCAGCCCGCCTGCCTCGCCTGTTCTACTGCCGCCACGATGTTCGGGTAGGCCGAGCAGCGGCAGATGTTGCCGGACATGAACTCGCGGACGTCGTCGACGTCCTGCTCGACCGCGGCCACGGCCGACATGACCTGGCCGGACGTGCAGAAACCGCACTGCATCGCGTCCTGGTCGAGGAAGGCCCGCTGCACCGGGTGCAGCGACTCGCCGTCGGCGAGCCCTTCGACGGTGGTCACCGGCTCCTGCACGGTGGCCGCCAGAGTGAGGCAGGACAGGACGGGACGGCCGTCGACGTGCACGGTGCAAGCGCCGCACTGCCCTCGGTCGCAGCCCTTCTTGGGGCCGGTGACGCCGAGCTTCTCGCGCAGCGCGTCGAGCAGGGTCACGCCGGGATCGACGCTGAGCTCTTCCGTCCTACCGTTGATTTCCAGTGAGAGGTCCACAGAATCTCTTCCCCGCCCTTCCGCCGTGGGCGTTGGGCGGAATGCTCGTGGTGGTGGGAGCTAGACTCGAAGGCTGAAACGGATAGTCATCCACTTCAGCTGGAATCGAAGCTACCGGATTATTATCCGCTTCGCAACGAGCGCGAGTGTTCTCACCCTCAAGACTGCCCTGGTCCGGCGAGCGGTGCACTACATTCCGGGTGAAGACCAGGTAGCCGACCGGGGAGGGACGATGACGACGGGCTCTGTGAACCCCCGGCGCGCGGACACCCGGCGCAACCACGAGGCCATCCTCAACACCGCGGCCCGGTCGCTGGCGTGCTCGGAGCAGGTCTCGTTCAACCACATCGCCAAGCAGGCGGGCGTCGGCGTGGGCACGGTCTACCGGCACTTCCCCACCACCGAAGCGCTCATCATCGCCGTCTACCAGCGCGAGCTGGACCACCTCGGCGAGGTGGTCCCGGAGCTGCTGGAACGGCACGAGCCCGAACGAGCGCTCCGCACCTGGGTCACCGACCACCTCGCGCACTACATGATGACCAAGCGCGGCCTGGCCAAGGCGCTCGTCGCCGCCACGTCCTCCCCCGCCGAACTCCCGGTCAACGCCCACGAAACCCTGATCGAGGCGATCACCGCCCTGCTGCGCGCCAACATCGAGGCCGGCAACGTCCGCTCGGACGTGAACCCGGAAACGGTGCTGCGCGGCCTCGGCGGGCTCTTCTACCTCAACCCCAAGCACAACTGGCGCGAGGAAACCGCCGAACTCCTCGACCTCATCTGGCGAGGCATGAGGGTCTAGCGCGGCTCGATCGGGGTGTTGGGCTCGAAGGCGTTCTGGATCAGCTCGGCCGCGTCCAGGCAGAGGTCTTCCCGGTACATCGGGCCGATCACCTGCACGCCGCGCGGGAAACCCGACGCCGTGCCCGCCGGCACCGCCACCGCCGGGACGCCGACGAAGCTGCTCGCGGTGCACAGCGCCATCGACCTGCTGTAGGCGCGGAACTCCTCCAGCCCCCGGGACTCCTCCTCCGGCTCGAACGACAGCCTGGTGCTGACCGGCCCGAGCAGCAGCGGGAACCGCTCCAGCAACTCCGCCCACGAACGCCTGATGCCCAGCCGCACTCCGGTGAGCGCCACGTACTCCGGCAGCTCGACGGGCGCTCCCTCCATCATGGACAGTTCCATGTAGCGCGCCGCGTCGGGACCGATCAGATCGCGGATCGTCGGCCAGCCGGGCGCGAACTCGGTCATGACCATCTTCCCGTAGGCGTCGAGGGCCTCCTGCAGCCTGGGCACCTCGACCTCGACGACCTCGTGACCCGCCTCGGCGAGGGCGTCGGCAGCGGCGAGGATTCCCGCGCGCACCTCGGCATCGACCCCGCCCCCGGTCGGGTCGACCACCACGCCCACCTCGACCGGGCGCTGGGGCGCCGGGCCCTCGGCGGGAACCGGAACCGCGCGCGGATCGCGCGCTTCGGTCCCGACCAGCGCCCGGTGCGCGACGCGCAGCTCACCGACGGTGCGGGCCATCGGCCCGTCGACCGGGAAGAGCTGCGAGCTCAGCGACGGGTCGTCCGGCCCGAACCGGTGATCCGACGGGTACCGCCCGGTGCTCGGCTTGAGCCCGCAGACCCCGCCGAACGTGGCGGGATTCCGCAACGAGCCACCGGAGTCGTTGCCCAGCGCGACCGGCGCCATCCCGGTCGCCACCGCGACGGCGTCGCCGCCGCTGGTACCGCCGGGCGTCTTCGCCGGGTCCCACGGGTTGATCGTGTGCCCGTGCAGCTCGCTGACGGTGTGCATGCCGCGCAGGGTCATGGTGGGCAGGTTGCTGTGCCCGATCGGGATCGCCCCGGCTCGGCGGAGCCGTGCGACCGGTGGTGCGTCCGCCGTGCGCACGAAGTCGCGGAACCGCGCCAGTCCGTGCGTGGTGGCGCGGCCCGCGACGTCGGTGTTGTCCTTCACGGTGAACGGAACTCCCGCCAGCGGGCCGGTTTCCGCACCTCCCGCGCGTCTCGCGTCGAGCTCGGCGGCTTCGGCTCGCGCGGTGTCGGCGAAGACCTCCGCCACGGCGTTGACCTGCGGGTTGACCGCCTCGATCCGCTCCAGGAGAGCTTCGACGACCTCGCTCGCGCTCACCTGGCGATCGGCGACCGCGGCCGCGATCTCGGTCGCGGTCCACCTCCACAGCTCCTCGTCCCCCATGCGATGAGGGGATCACAGATCCGCGGTGCTGTCTCCGAATTATCCGGCGAGCGCGTCCAGTTCGGACCTGGCTTCGGCGCTCAACCGCACGTCCCCGGCCGCGATGTTGTCGTCGAGGTGGGCGGGATCGGCGGTGCCCGGGATGAGCAGGGTGTTGTCGTAGTGCGCCAACTCCCAGGCCAACCCGACTTGGGCAGGGGTGGCGCCCAGCGCGGCGGCGATGCCCACGACGACGGGGTGGTCGGTGACCTTCGGCGTGCCCGGGAACGCCGAGCCCAGCGGGAAGAACGGCACCCACGGGATGTCGTGCTCGCGGCAGATCTCCAGGACCGGTTCGGCGCGGCGGTCCAGGACGCTGTGCGCGTTCTGGACGCAGGCGACACCGACCGGCAGCGCCTGCTCGACCTTGTCCGGGCTGACGGCGCTGAGGCCGATGGCGCCGATCTTGCCCTCCTCGCGCAGCGCGGAGAGCTCGGCGAGCTGGTCGTCCAGGTCGACCAGCTGATCGCCTTCGGCGACGACCCCGGGCGGGACGTCGGTGCGGCGCAGGTTGACCACCGGGATCTGCTCCACGCCGAGCTGGGCGAGGTTCGCCTCGACGCCGGCGCGCAACTGCTCCGGACGCTGCGCGAGAGCCAGCCCGATCTCGGTCTCCGGAGCGTGCTCGGCACCGACCTTGCTGACCAGCACGAGGTCCTCCGGGTAGGGGTGCAGGGCCTCGCGGATCAGCGCGTTCGCCTCGCCGGGTCCGTAGAAGTGCGCGGTGTCGATGTGGTTGACGCCCGCGTCGACCGCGCGGCGCAGGACCGCGGTCGCGGCGTCCCGGTCCCGCCCGGGCAGCTGCATCGCGCCGTACCCGACGCGGGCCACGGGACGTCCCGCCAGGACCGCAGTGGTGGATGTGGTCATGGTGCGCTCCTGCCATAGTGGAGAGCTAGGCGGAGGACCCTCCGCTTCGACCAACGCTACCAGAGAAGCGGAGGACCCTCCGATTAGTCCTCAGGAGATGCGCGCCGACGCGCGCCGGAACCGGGACCGCCTGATCGCGGCCGCGCGGGAGGCGTTCGCCTCGGGCGAGGCGAAGGTGTCGCTGGAATCGGTCGCGCGCACGGCAGGCGTCGGCATCGGCACCCTCTACCGGCACTTCCCCACCCGGGAGGCGCTCGCCGAAGCGGTCTACCGCACCGAGTTCACCGCGCTGCGCGACAGCGCCGCCGAACTGCTCGCCGAACTGCCGCCGGACGCCGCGCTGCGCGCGTGGATGGACCGGTTCGCCGACTACATCGCCACCAAGCGGGAGATGGCCGAAGCGCTGCGCGCGGCCATCACGGCCACGTCGCTGCCGGAGAAGCGAGCGGAACTCGCCGAGGCCGCCCGAGCCGTCCTGGAGGCCGGTGCCGCCGACGGATCGCTGCGCGCGGACGTGCCCCCCGAGGACGTCGTGGCCGGGATCGTCGGTATCTTCCTCTCCTGCGGCGCCGACCGGCCCGACCAGGCCGGTCGGCTGCTCGACCTGCTGATGGACGCCCTGCGCCCCTGATCACACGGCCGCGCGCTTCGGCGTCAGCCAGGTCTGGACCGCCGGAGCACCGCGGAACATCCACACGGCCAGGATCGGGTCGCAGATGGCGCAGCCGAGGGACGAGTGCTCGAAGGCCGGGATGATCGGCGCTCCCTTGACGTGGTGCACGACGTCCCACGCGGTGTGCAGCAGCCACGCGAGACCGATCCAGCGGTAGTCCGAGAGCCCCTTGTACGCGCAGAAGGTCAGCACCGCGCCGAACGCCAGCTCCCAGGCGCCCATCCCGCCACCGGAGGTGTAGACGGCCCCGGCTCCGGCGATCATCAGCGCGTTGAACTTCTGCCTGGTCGGCTCGGACAGCAGCGAGCACAGCGCGATGTAGACGACGGCGATGATCACGGGCGAGATCAGGTTGATCGCGGTATCCACGAGTCCTCCTAGTTTCAGCCTGGCTGAAACTGTAAGTTACAGCCAGGCTGCAACCGCGACAAGGGTGGGAGGATGGTCCGGTGAGCTTCCCCGAGGGCGCACCGCCGCCGAGCCCGACCTTCCTGATCATGAACCTGGGGCGGAAACTGCGCGAGGAGGTCGAGCGCGAGCTCCGCACCAGCGGCATGTCGCTGCGGCACCTCTCCGCGCTCGGCCACCTCGCCCGCGAGCCCGGGCTGTCCTACAGCGAACTCGCCCGCCGCGCCGGCGTCACCGCGCAGAGCATGCAGGCCACCCTCAACCAGCTCGAAGCCCTCGGCGCCGTCGAGCGCACCACCGAGGCGGGCCGCGGCCGGACCGCTCGGCTCCAGGTCACCGAGCACGGCGAATCCCTCCGCGCGACGGCCCGAAACGTCATCGCGGAGACCGACGAGAAGCTCCTCGCTACCGTCCCGGCCGACGACCGCTCCGCCCTGACCCGGGCGCTCATCAACGCCTTCGCACCACCGCAGGAGTGAAGCGGCGGAAATTCAGTTGTCGCAGGCGCGTTCGTCCTGAAGGCTGCGCGGGTGGAATTCGTGGAGATCCCGGTCGGCGAAACCGGGTGCGGGCCTTACGGGGTCGCGGCGGGTCCGGACGGTGCGATCTGGTGCACGGAGGTGCACCACGGCCGGGTCGGTCGGCTCGATCCCGACGGGAGCTACCGGGGATTTCCGGTCGGCCCGGCGGATTCCCGACCGACGGTGATCGTCGCCGGACCTGACGAGTCCTTGTGGTTCACGCTGTACCAGGGCAACCGGATCGGGCGGATCGGCACCGACGGTTCCGCGACCGGGTTCGACGTGCCCGGCGCCAACCCGTACGGGCTCGCGGTCGGTCCGGATTCCGCGTTGTGGTTCACGGCGATGAGCACCGACCGGATCGGCCGGATCACCGTCGACGGCGAGATCACCGAGTACGACCTGCCCGAGGCGGGCGGGTTCCCCTCGATCATCACCAGCGGTCCGGACGGGGCGTTGTGGTTCACCCTGAACCAGGCCAACGCGATCGGGCGCATCAGCACCGGCGGCGGCGAGGTGGAGGTCTTCCCGCTGCCCACCGAGAACGCGGCCCCGGTCGGGCTCACCGCCACCGAGGACGCGTTGTGGTTCGTCGAGATCGGTGCTGGTCAGGTCGGCCGCATCCGGCCCGGCGGCGACATCGCCGAGTTCCCGCTCCCCGACCGCGCCGCCCGGCCGCACGCGATCGTCGCCGCACCCGACGGGACGTGCTGGTTCACCGAGTGGGCCGCGGGCCGCCTCGGTCACGTCACCCCCGATGGGCACGTCGAGACCCACGCGCTCCCCGATCCGTCCTCCGAGCCCCACGGACTCACCCTGGCTCCCGACGGAACGCTCTGGGTCGCCCTGGAATCCGGAGCCCTCGCCCGCGGCAGTTCGGTCCGAGCTGACCCGGCATGACGGACATCGATCCCGGGCGGTTGCCCCGGTGGCTCAGGCGAGCCACTCGAGGGTGGCCGCGGTGAGGGCTTTGACGCCGGTGGTGAGGGTCGGTTCGATCTCCGGGGCGAAACCCGGTGAGTGGTTGGCCGGGACCTCCTGCGCCACCCGGTCCTCGGCCAGGGCCCGCTGGAAGCGGCCGGGTTCCGTGCCGCCGAAGAACCAGTAGCACGTGGGAACTCCCGCCGCCGAGCCGAACAGGCCGACGTCCTCGCTGGCCATGGCGGGCGGCAGGTCGAGCACCGCGTGGTCTCCCAGCGCGGCGCGCAGAGCACCGGTGGTCCGGGACGTCGCGTCGGGGTCGTTGACCAGCAGCGGGAACCGGGTCAGCTGCTCGAACTCCGGTTCTCGCTCGGCACCGGACGCGATCGCCTCCGCCCGGACGATGCGGCGGACGGCCGCCAGGACCCGCTCGCGCACGCGTTCGTCGAAGGACCGGATGTTGACCAGCAGCTCCGCCTGATCGGGGATGATGTTCTCCTTGGTTCCCGCGCGGATCGAGCCGACGGTGACCACAGCGGTGTCATCACCGGAGACCTCGCGCGAGACGACCGTCTGCAACCGCATCACCGTCGCCGAGGCCATCACCACCGGATCGATCGCGTTCTGCGGCTGCGACCCGTGCCCGCCGCGACCGAACATGGTGATCTTCACGCTGTCGGCGGCCGACATGCTCGGCCCGCTCATCATGCCCACGAACCCGCTCTGGAACGGGAACACGTGCTGCCCGAGGCAGACGTCCGGTCGCGGGAAGCGCTCCAGGAACCCGTCGTCGAGCATCGCCCGCGCCCCCGCCCCGATCTCCTCGGCCGGCTGGAACACCGCCACCACCGTCCCCGACCAGCGAGAACGCGCCGCGATCAGCAGGTCCAGCGCGCCCAGCAGGCTGGTGACGTGCATGTCGTGACCGCAGGCGTGCATCACCGGGACGTCCGAGCCGTCGGCGGCGGTGGCCCGCTGCGTGCTCGCGTAGTCGAGCCCGGTCTGCTCCAGCACCGGCAGCGCGTCGAAGTCCGCGCGCAGCAGCACCGTCGGCCCGGTCCCGTTGCGCAGCACCCCCACCACGCCGGTTCGCCCGACGCCGGAGGTGACCTCCAGCCCCAGCGCCTCCAGCCGCCGCGCGACCTCGGCAGCCGTGCGGTGCTCCTGGAACGACAGCTCAGGATGCGCGTGCAGGTCCTTGTACAGCGCCGTCAGGTCCTCGCGGATGTCATCCAACCGCCGAAAAACCTCGTCCATGAGCCCTCCGATCAGTTCAGCTCAGCCACACGATTGCGGACCGAACGGCTGGCCGGAAGGCCACACCAAGCCCACCTGGACCGGCCGACCATCGGGTTCCAGCCGCAAGATCGGCATCGCCTTGTCCACGGGGTTGCCTTGAACCGCGGGATCGGTCTTGTAAGCGATTTTGCCGGTCACCCCGAGGTACGGCTGGACGCAGTCGAACTTCTTGATCCAGTCCGCAACGTTGGTCGTGTTCGTCATGACGGACGGGACCATGCGCGCTGCGGCTGTGGCGACCAGCACCGCATCGTGGGTGGACATCGCGTAGCCGTTCAGCAGATCGACCTCGGCGTTGAAGCCGAGCTGCCCGAAGACCTCCTCGAATTCCTCGTACCTGGCGCGGTTCTCCTCCTGCCCCGGACCGTTCCACTGCCCGCGCGTGGCAACGCTGGTGTAGAACAACCGCACCCCCGAATCGGTGAGAGCGGGCAACGGCTGAGATACGACGTTGCTGGCGTCGTCACTGGTCAGGATGTCCACTTCGGGCCTGTCGCACTGCCCGTTCTGCGAGAGGGTCTGCAGGAACGGCCGCAGGTCGGCACCCCGGCCGGCGAAGTAGACCAGGTCCGGATCCTCGAGACATATCCGCGCGTGAGTGTCGGCGAACATCTTCTCCATGTACTCCGCGCGCGGGATGTCGCCGCTGTCCTTCGGTGAGGTGTATGTCAGCACATCGGCGATGTCGTGGCCGAGAAGTTCCTTGTACGAGTCTCGGAAGGCCCGGCCGAGCGTGAGCGAATAGATATCGGCCGGGTTCGTGTCCTGAACCAGCATGACCTTCTCGTATCCGCTCTGGTGCACGTGGGTCGCGGCAGCTCGACCGGCGTCGACGTTGGTCGGGGTGATCCGGAAGAAGCGCCGGATGTACCTTCCGGTGTCATCGACGTGCTGGTTCATGTTGTCGGCGCTCGCCATCGAGCTGACCACGGCGATACCGGCCTCG
The DNA here is from genome assembly GCF_004348435.1 of Saccharopolyspora terrae. Lineage (NCBI taxonomy): Bacteria > Bacillati > Actinomycetota > Actinomycetes > Pseudonocardiales > Pseudonocardiaceae > Saccharopolyspora > Saccharopolyspora terrae. The sequence continues at coordinate 40,403 of NZ_SMKS01000032.1, forward strand.
GACAACGCCGCGGCTGCCGCTCGTGTCGTGTTCAGGCTCTGCCCGAGACCGACGACCGCGACGATGTGCGCACTGTCCTTGGCAGCGACGATCTCGCGCACGGCGTCGGCGTGGTGGACCGCTCCGTTGCCGTAGTTCGCGAGTTGCAGCTTGACCCGCGGAAGCTTTCCGTTCGCCACGAGCGAGTTGTTGGCCCGCCACGCAGCCGTGAGCGCACCTTCGACCCCATGCCGCACGTTGGCCTCGCCCAGGCTGTCCTGCTCCACGTCCGGCGTCATGTTGTCCAGCACGACGACGGTCACGAACTCCGGTCCGGCGACCTCCGCGTTGTGCTGCTTCACCCTTTCCCGCAGAAGCTCCACGGCGTCGTGCGCGCCGAACGACGAGCCCTCCAGGTTCAACCCGACGCAGATGTGCGGTGAGCCCTCCGCCTGCATCCCGGGGCCGCAGGGTTTCCAGGGCTGCCAGACCGCCAGGCCGGCGGCGACGAGCACGACGACCGCTGCGGCGGCGATGAACTTGTGGCGGTGCAGCCAGGATCGGGGCTGCACCGGGGCGGAGGAGGTGGAGCTTCGGAACAGGGGCATGACCGGTCCAATCCGAAGGGTCAGAACAGCTGGTCAGCTCGGCGCGCGGCTTCGTAGAGCGCCGCGACGTCCGGGCGGTGTGACAGTGGTGCGAGTTCGTGGAAGCTCTGCACGACGATGTTCTTGCGCTCCCGGTCGGGACCGGCCAGCGGATTCGCGATCAGCCAGTACGCGGCGATCAACCGGGCGAGCACGTTGCGCACCTGGTCCCGCTCGGCGGGTCCGTCCCGCAGGTCCTGCTCGACGAGGTCGGCGTAGACCTGGGCGTTGTCGCGCTGCAGCGGTTTGTCGTCCGGGGCGCTGGTGACCAGGATCAGCAGGTCGACCCACTTCTGGTGCGGCATCTGGTCGAAGCGTTCGCGCAGGGTGTCGACGACCTCGCCGAACCGGCCGAGCGCGAGCAGGCAGTAGGAGGTGCGGGCGAGGTCGCGCCGGGTGTGCGGATCGTTGAGCAGCGCCTTGAACTGCGTCTCGTACGAGCCCCCGTCCTGCTCACCGCGCGCGTTGAGGGCGAACAGCAGCGTCCGGGCGATCCACGGGTGCAGCAGGGACTGGTCCTCGGTCCCGCTGTCGCGATCCGGGGCGATCACCCACAGCGCGCTGCGCAGCTCGGTGAGGATGCGGCCGGTCTGCGGCAGCGAGACGAGGCTGGTCGACTCGGCCGGGACGAGCCACGGCGCGGTCGCGAACGGAGCCGCGTTGACGAATTCCGCGAGGTCCACGTCCTGCAGCTGCTCGGAGACGCGCAGATCGGTGAGGCGTTGCTGCCACGCCTCGGGGGTCGACTCGGCGGGTTCGAGGATGTCGCGCGTGCCTTCCCGCAACCGGGCGGTGGGCAGCATGTCGGAGACCGCTTCGACCGCCTTCGGGAGTCCGGCGGTGGCGCGCTGGGCCAGCTTCGCCTCGCTGAAGTACGGGCTGCGCCCGATCAGACCGGCGGTCTCCTCGATCTCCAGCGGTTCCAGCAGCACCGGGTGCACGGGCGCCTGCGGTCTGTCCACTTCGGAGTTGTTGCGCCAGTGGCCCGCGTCGCGGCAGCGCGGCACCACCAGGACCTCGTCGGATCTGGTGGCAGCGGACTTCCACGGTGCGTGCCAGTGCGATTCCCACTCGGGGTTCCACCGGCCGCTGGTGCCGATGAACAGCAGCGGATCGTGCTCGTTGTGCTGCCTGAGATGTCGTTCGCGCGCGGCGATGACGTCGCTGAGGAACTCGTACCCGCCGGGGTGGTCGAGGTTGTCCAGCAGCACCACCCAGTTGTGCGAGTGGGTCTTGCCGGCCTCGTTCTCGCAGGAGCACGGGCTGCCCAGTTCCGGGCGCGCCATGACCGGGTGGCTCTCCCGCACGTCGGCCAGGAAGGCCGAGGTCAGCCAGGCCGTCATGGCCTCGGGTTCGCTGCGGGCCCGACGGCTGAGCTGGATCAGCGCGTCCAGCGGTTCGGCGCCCTCGGCCTCCGGGATGTCGGCGTGCCAGCGCTTGGCACCGGCCAGCGACCTCCGGCCGATCGTGCGGATCAGCCGCGGAAGCACCAACTTCGCCGCGGTGACCAGCACCGGGTCCAGCAGCGGTTCGGCCGCGTCGGCGGTGGAGTCCACCTGAACTGCGATGTCGTTCGCACGCGGGCTTTCGGCGAACTCGCGCAGCGCGGCGCTCATCTGGGCCCTGGCCTTGACCCGGTCGAAGGTGTCGAGGTTGGCCTGCACCGCGACCAGCCCCAGCGCGAAGCGGGTGAACTTCGCGCTGCGCCGTGCTCGCCAGCGGCGGGAGAGGTCTTCGGAGATGGCGGCCAGCGCCACGACCGTGGTCGCGGGCTGCTCGCGCTCGAAGTCGAACGGCTGGGCGTGCACCACGCCGCTGCCGCAGTCCTGCGAGATGGACTGCAACGCGCGGGTTTTGCCCGAGCCGGTCGGTCCGAGCAGCACCATGATGGGCTGAGCGCTGGAAGGTTCGTCAGTTGCCCGGTTCCACAGGAGGCGTCGGGCGAGCATGGCGCTGTCGGTCAACCGCACGGGCTCCGTCATCCGCATCCCCCTCGCCTCGGACACCGCTGCCCGAGTAAGCCGTCGATTCTACGGGGGCGGGGAGACCGCGTGGGGCCGTTTCGACGAGAAAGCCCTGCGGCGAACGACTCAGCGGTGGGCGGGGAACTCGATGACCTGCTGGTAGGTGGGGCGGTTCTGCCAGGAGATCTTGTCCTGGTCGATGCCGCCGACCTTGGTCTGCACGATCGAGTCCGCGCACCACTGGTCGCCGGGGTCGCATTCGGCGTCGCCCGGGTAGGTCTCCTCCGACGGGGTCGCGGCGGCCTGGGCGAGGGTGTCGAGCAGCATCTGCCGGCACGCGCCCAGATCGCCACCTCCGCACAGCGGTGCGCCGAAGCCGCCCGGGACCTGCTCGCCGAGAACGGCCCGGATGTCCTTGGAGACCTGGCCGAACCAGCCGAACTGGAACGTCGAACCCTGGTGGCCCTGACCGACGTGCAGCCCGGGTTCGCCGTTCTGCCAGCCCGACGGCGACTCGTTGATCTGCATCATCGCGGTCATCGCCTGGTACGCGGGAGTTCCGACGGCGGGTTCGAACTCGCCGCGGACCAGCAGCGGCCACCACGCGTCGAACAGCTCGATGGCCTCGGCGTGCGCGTAGGTCTTGCTGCCCGGCGAGGTCTCGGTGCGCTTGCCGCCGTCGGCCAGCCACGCGCGCAGCTCATCGACCAGCGGTTTCGAGCGCTCGTCGGGTTCGCCGACGACGCGCAGCAGGTCGGGCAGGACCCGTTCGGCGCGCAGGTCGGTGACGGCGGCGTCGGCCATGGCCCGCACGAGCTCGGCGCGGCTGAACTCGTCCCCCGAGGCGATCTGCTCGCGCACCCGGCGATCGAGCAGATCGCCGCGCTGCACCGCGCCCTTCTCCGCGCGGTCGCCCGCGGTTCCCGGGGCCTGCTTGTTGTTCCAGCTGATGTAGTAGTCCTGGTTGACGGAGTTCGGGTGCTCGGCGAAGGGCTGGTAGGTCGCCGTGTTGGTCCCGGGGTCCCAGCCCGGCCACTCGTGGGCCGGGTCCGAGACGACCGGCATGCTCGGGTCGACGTGGGGCCGGCGCACCACGTTCGCCCCGGAGTTGAAGTACGCGGTGTCGCGGGAATCGGCGTAGAACCAGTTGAACGTGTAGTTGATGTCGTGCGCCGCGCGCTGGAAGTCCTCCGCCGAGGACACCGCCGACGGGTCGTTGAACTTCTGGAACCCGATGATCGAGTCCACCTCGTGCAAGAACGTCGACCGGGCGGTGGTGTAAGCGACCGGCTTTCCGTCCACAGTGGCCCGATGCGTCACGGGCCCGTAGCGGGTGCGGAAGGACACCAGCCGGTAGGAGCCCTCCGGGGTGTCGTCGCCGAGGTTGGGCTTCCAGGAGTTCTGCCGCTCGACGGTCTGCATCGGCAGGCATTCGCCGCGGAAGCGGTAGGAGTTCGAGTCCTGCGTGACCGGGCCGCCGTCGGGCGAGCACAGCTCGACCGCGTAGGTGTCGATCATGTCCTGCGAGGCGGTGGTGGCGCTCCACGAGTAGTCCTGGCCGCGGCCGAGCAGCGTGTAGAAGCTCAGGCCCGCGAACGAGGCGCCCTTCGAGGAGATGCCCGGTCCCTGCAGCTCCTGCAGGGTCAGCAGCTGCGGCGAGAAGTAACCCGTCTGCGGGCCGAACACCGCCACCGGGTGGCCGCTCTCGGTGTGCGCGCCGGAGACCACGAGTGCGTTGGACATGCCCCGGCGCTCGGCCATGTCGGCGGGCAGGACGCCGTCGTCGAACATGCCGCGCAGCGGGTCCTCGGGGTCGACGACCGGCCGCGAGGGCTTCTCGTCGGGTTGGGTCGCCGAGCCGGTCGGGTCGAAGACGAGCTGCTGGTCGGTGACCGATCCCGGGTCCGGCAGCGCCACGCCCTCCGGGTTCGCCGGGGCGTTGCCGTACTCGAAGGAGCTCCCGTCGTGGATCGTGCTGATGGCCTCCGGGTCGTTCTCCGCGCGGAAGGCGGCCCAGACCTGCTCACCGCGTTCGGGACCGAAGCGCTCGTGCAACGCCATCCTGGCGACGGCGTTCTGCACCTCTCCCCCGCCGCCACCGCCGAACTGGGCCCCGATCAGCGACGCCAGCACCACCAGGTCGGTGAGCTCGAACGGCTCGATGCGGCCCTCGTTGGTGACCGGGTCCACGTGCCCGGTCGCGACGTACTCGCCCGGGAAGTAGCGGCCGCGGTGGGACTCCTGGATGTAGGCGTTGATGCCGTCGACGTAGGACTGCGCGTCCTGCAGCGCGATCCGGCCGCGCTCGCCCTGGGCCGCGACCCGGTCGATCTGGTCCTGCAGCTCCGCCTCGGTGTAGGGCGAGACGGAGAAGAAGCTCTGCTCCAGCTTCCGGTTGGCGGGCGCGCCCCCGGCGAACGGGGTCACCTCGCCGCGACCGGCGTGGCGCAGCGCGTCCATCAGGAACAGCTTGTCCTCGGCGGTGGTGTAGCCGGCGCCGAAGGTGGTTCCGGAGCGGGTGTCGCCGTAGACGTGCGGGACGCCGGCGGTCTTGTCTCGGACGACGGTGACGTCGGCGCGCGGCCGGTAGGTGCGCTCGACGTCGTCCGGCCGCACGCCGAAGGAGTGGTCGTTGAAGAAGTTCTGAATGGTGCCGGTGGTCAGCTCGCGGTACCCGCCCGCCAGCGCGGCGTACTCGTCGAGCTGGTCGTCGGAGTGCTTCGGGCGGGTGCCCAGCAGCATGTGCGAGACCAGCTCGGCGAAGGTCGCGTTGCCGTTCTGGCCGGGCGGGAGGATGTCGTGGCACTGCTGGCGGCAGTAGTCCTCAGGCGGCTGGGCGTCGGCCCCGGGGACGATCAACAGGGACCCCGCGATGGCCGCCACGAGGGTGACGACCGGTGAACGTCGCGCCATGCCACGCCCTTTCCGATGCGGAACTGCTCCGGCACCGGCACGCTAGCCACCCCGACGGCGAATTGAAAGATATTCACATTGGTGTTGATCCGATCGGCCCAACGTCAGGCCGACTTCACCCCGCTGCGCTGACGGCCGAGCCCGTCGATCTCCATCTCGACCACGTCGCCCGGCGCCAGGAACGGGAAGCGCCCGGACATCGCCACGCCCTCCGGCGTGCCGGTGATGACCAGGTCTCCCGGTTCCAGCGTCAGGTACTGCGAGAGGTGGCGGACGATCTCGCCGACGCCGAAGATCATGTCGGCGGTGCTGGAGTCCTGCCTCGGCTCGCCGTTGACCCAGCTGCGCAGCCGCAACCCCTGCGGGTCGGCGACCTCGTCGGCCGGGACGAACCACGGACCGACCGGGTTGAACGTCGGCGCGCACTTGCCCTTCGACCACTGGCCGCCGGACTGCTCCTTCTGGAACGAGCGCTCGGAGACGTCGTCGGCCAGCACATAACCGGCCACGTGCGACAGGGCCTGCTCGGCGCTGTCGAGGTAGCTCGCGCGCTGCCCGATGACCACGCCGAGCTCGACCTCCCAGTCCACCTGCTCGGCGCCGCGCGGGATCACCACGTCGTCGTGCGGACCGACGACGGTGTTGGGGTGCTTGAAGAACAGGATCGGCACTTCCGGCGGCGCGGAGCCGGATTCGGCGGCGTGGGCCGCGTAGTTCTGACCGATGCACAGCACCGCCATCGGCCGCGCGATCGGCGCGCCCACCCGCATCCCCGTGCCGTCGGCCGGGTCGTCGACGGCGGTGAGCTCGCCCGCGGCGAGCGCTGCGCGGGTGCGGGCGACGCCGTCACCCGCGAGGAACGCGCCGTCGACGTCGCCGGTCAGCGGGCTCAGGTCGAACAGCCGCCCCCGATCGTCGAGCACGTGCGGGAGCTCCTGCGAGAACGCCCCGAGCCTCAGGAACTTCATGACCGACCCCGTTTCGCCTGTGTGAAACCCGTTCAAGCAAGCGAAATCCGATCAGCGCGGACGGAGCGCGTCAAGACCCGCGCAGCTTGCGCGAGACCACGCCCAGCGCATCGGTGAGCGCGCGCAGCTGGTCGCGGTCGAGCACGTCGATGAGATGCTCCCGGACCAGCTCGACGTGCCCCGGCGCGGTCTCCTCCAGCTTGCGCCTGCCGGCTTCGGTCAGGTGGGCGATGACGCCGCGATCGTCGGTCTCGCAGGTTCGGCGACCCACGAGCCCGGCCTTCTCCAGCTGCGTGACCTGGTAGGTCAGGCCGCTCTTGGAGGTCACCACGAGCTGGGCGAGCTCGGACATGCGGATCTCACCCTCGGGCGCCGCCGAGAGGCGGACCAGGATCTCGTACTGCGGGTGGGACAATCCCGCCCGTTCGCGGAGCTGTTGCTCGACGCGGCGGTTCACGAGGTTGCCCGCCTCGACGAAGGCGTTCCAGGCGGCCATCTCGTCGGCGTCGAGCCAGCGCGGTTCGGTCACTCCCCCATTCTAACTTGTTCGAATTTGAACTACGAGGTACATTTGGTTCAAATTCGAACTAGGAGGTTCCCGATGGCCGAGCGCATGCCCACCCTGTACCTCAGCCACGGCGCCCCGCCGCTGGCCGACGACGATCTCTGGCCCGGCGAGCTGGCCGCCTGGTCGGCCGACCTGCCGCGCCCCAAGGCGATCCTGATCATCTCCGCGCACTGGGAGGAAGCGCCGCTGGCCATCGGCGCGACCAGCACCGTTCCGCTGGTCTACGACTTCTGGGGCTTCCCCGACCGGTACTACGACGTCCGCTACGCCGCCCCCGGAGCTCCGGCCCTGGCCGAGCGGGTGCGCGCGCTGCTCGGCGGCGCCGAGACACCGGTGGTCGACGTGCCCGATCGCGGCCTCGACCACGGCGCCTACGTGCCGCTGAAGGAGATGTACCCCGACGCCGACATCCCGGTCCTGCAGATCTCGATGCCGACCCTGGAGCCCGCGGCCCTGATGCGCGTGGGCCGGTCGCTCGCACCGCTGCGCGACGAGGGCGTGCTGATCGTCGGCAGCGGGTTCTTCACCCACAACCTCTCGGCCCTGCGCTCGAGCTCGACGCCGAACTGGTCGGTGGAGTTCGACGACTGGGGCGGTCGCGCCCTGGCCTCGCGCGACATCGACGCGCTCCTGGACTTCGAGCACAAGGCCCCGGCCGGCCGCCTGGCCCACCCGCGCACCGAGCACTTCGCGCCGCTGTTCGTCACCCTCGGGGCAGCGGACGAGGACCTCGACGCCCAGCGCGTCCCGATCGAGGGCTTCTGGTGGGGCCTGGCCAAGCGCTCGGTGCAGTTCGGCTGACCGGACGGGCAGTTCTGGTCCGAACTGACCGGGCAGAACGGATTTCGATCACGCGCGGGTTCGGACCAGACCACCCCGGGTCCGGGGATGTGACGCGGGCCAGGAGCTGTTGAGGAAGGCGGCGGAGCCGCTGTTTCAGGTGTGGGACTCAGCCCGCACCGCCGCGGGTTCTTCAGCGCCTTCGTGGCGAGTACACCGGGACGCCGATGTCCCCCTGGGGTAAGCGGAACACATCAGGAGCGGCGCACGGAGTCCACGAAGCCGCTCAGGTTCCGCCACCCGCACCGCCACGCAAAGCAATTCCTCAACAGCTTCCAGGTCAGTGGCGGAGTTGGCGGTGGACCGCGTCGACGACCTCGGTGAGCGGCGCCCGGGTCTCCTCGGTCCAGTTCTCGCCGCAGCGGGGGGTCGGGGCTGAGACCGACATGCCCGCGACCACCTCGCCCGCGTGGTCCCGGATCGGGACCGCCAGGCAGCGGCAGCCGATGATGTACTCCTCGTCGTCGACGGCGTAGCCGTCGCGGCGCACCTCGGCGAGCTGGGCGAGCAGCTGCGGCAGCGCGGTGATCGTGTTGTTGGTGAAGCGCTCCAGCTCGACGTCCTCGTAGCGGGCCACGACCTCGTCGTCGCTCAGGCCGGCCAGCAGCGCCTTGCCGAGCGCGACGGAGTGCGCGGGCAGCCGCATGCCGACGGCGGAGACGAGCTTCATCGGCTGCGGGGACTCGGCGATGGCGATGTAGACGTTCTCGATGCCGTCGAGCCGGGACAGCTGCACGGTCTCACCGGTCTGCTGCGCGAGGCGTTCCATCAGCGGCAGCGCCAGGCCGACGATGTCGCGGTGCCCGGTGTAGCCCTGCCCGACGGTCCAGGCCTTGAGCCCGAGGCCGTAGGTGCGGGTGGTGGGGTCGAACTCGGCGAAGCCGCGGTGGACGAGGGTGCCGAGCAGGCCGTGCACGCTGGACAGGGGCAGCCGCAGCGTCTCGGCGATGTCGCTGAGCCGGTGCCTCCCCCGGGAGAGCAGTTCCAGAATGATCAGCGCGCGGTCCGCGGACTTCACCAGGTTGTGCCCGTGCGTGCTGGCCGCTTCGTCAGCCGTCACCCCTCGAATCCTCCTGCTTCCTCGTCGTCCCGGGCGGGACCTACCGAACAGTACAGCGAGCGCGAAGCGACCGCGCGGCTCCACCATGGGGGCATGAGATCGGCTTCTCCGTTCCACCCGCTGGCCTCGGCGATCGATCTGCCCGAGGCCGAGCGGCGGCGCATCGAGTGGTGGCGCGAGCACCGGATCTTCGAGCGGAGCCTGGAGCAGACCGCCGACGGACCGCTGTGGGTGTTCTACGAGGGCCCGCCGACGGCCAACGGCACGCCCGGCACGCACCACGTGGAAGCCCGGGTGTTCAAGGACGTGTTCCCCCGCTTCCGCACCATGAAGGGCTTCCGGGTGCCGCGCCGGGCGGGCTGGGACTGCCACGGCCTGCCGGTGGAGCTGGCGGTGGAGCGGGAGCTGGGGCTGACCGGCAAGCCTGACGTGGAGCGGCTGGGCATCGCCGAGTTCAACGCGCGCTGCCGGGAATCGGTGCAGCGCTACGTCGGCGAGTTCGAGGCCGTCACGACGCGGATGGGTTACTGGATCGACCTCTCCACCGCCTACTGGACCATGTCGGCGTCCTACGTCGACAGCGTGTGGTGGGCGCTGCGGCGGATCTTCGACGCCGGGCTGCTGGTGGAGGACTACCGCGCCGCGCCGTACTGCCCGCGGGACCAGACGACGTTGTCCGCGCACGAGGTCGCGCAGGGCTACGAAACCGTCGAGGATCCTTCGATTTTCGTGCGCCTGCCGCTGGAAGAACCGCTGGCGGGCCATGATGCCGAGCTGCTGGTGTGGACGACGACGCCGTGGACGCTGGTGTCCAACACCGCCGTCGCGGTCCACCCGGAGGTCACCTACGTGCTCGCGCGCGGTGAGCGCGGCACGTTCGTGGTCGCCGAGTCGCTGGCCGACGTCGTCGGGGGCGAGGTGATGGCCCGGGTTCCGGGCCGCGATCTGGCAGGACTCGCCTACCGCCCGCCGTTCGACCTGGTGGACGTCCAGGACGCCCACCGCGTGGTGCTCGCCGACTACGTCTCCACCACCGACGGCACGGGCCTGGTGCACCTGGCTCCGGCGTTCGGCCCGGACGACCTCGCGACGGGCCGCGCGAACGGGCTCCCGGTGGTCGACCCGCTGGGCCCGGACGGCCGCTTCGACCCGGCGCTGCCGCTGGTCGGCGGCATGTTCTTCAAGGACGCCAACCCGGTCCTGGTCGAGGACCTGCGGCGGCGGGACGCGCTGGCCGGCGAGGGGACGATCGAGCACGCCTACCCGCACTGCTGGCGCTGCCACACACCGCTGATGTACCGCGCGCAGCCGTCCTGGTACATCCGCACGACCGCGATTCACCCAGCGCTGCAACGGGAGAACGAGAACACCCGCTGGTACCCCGAGCACGTCAAGCACGGCCGGTTCGGCGACTGGCTGGCGGGCAACGTCGACTGGGCGCTGTCCCGCAACCGCTACTGGGGCACCCCGCTGCCGCTGTGGCGCTGCACCGACGGGCACGTGACGGCGATCGGGTCCCGCGCTGAGCTGGGCGAACGCACCGGCCGCGATCTCTCCGGGCTCGACCCGCACCGGCCGCACATCGACGAGATCACCTTCGCCTGCCCGGAGTGCGGGCAGCGGGCCGCGCGGGTGCCGGAGGTGGTCGACGCCTGGTTCGACTCGGGTTCGATGCCGTTCGCGCAGCTGGGCTACCCGCACGCACCGGGCAGCGCGGAGGCGTTGGCGCGCAACTACCCGGCGGACTACATCTGCGAGGCGCTGGACCAGACCCGCGGCTGGTTCTACACGCTGATGGCGATCGGGACCCTGCTGTTCGACCGCTCCAGCTACCGGAACGTGGTGTGCCTGGGGCACATCCTGGCCGAGGACGGCCGGAAGATGAGCAAGAACCTGGGCAACGTGCTGGAGCCGCTGCCGCTGATGGACGCCCACGGCGCGGACGCGCTGCGCTGGTTCATGCTGTGCAGCGGTTCTCCCTGGTCACCACGCCGGGTGGGGCACGAGGCGCTGCGCGAGATCGTCCGCAAGGTGCTGCTGACCTACTGGAACACGGCGTCGTTCTTCAACCGCTACGCGGCGCTGTCGGAGTGGGCCGAACCCGATCCGCCCGACGAGCGGGCAGTGCTGGACCGGTGGGTGCTGGCGCGGCTGAACCAGGTCGTGCGGCAGGTGGATTCGCGCTTGGAGGACTACGACACCGCCGGGGCCGGCCGGGTGCTGGCGGAGTTCGTCGACGACCTGTCGAACTGGTACGTGCGCCGTTCGCGCCCGAGGTTCTGGGACGGCGAGGTCAACGCCCTGCGCACGCTGCACGAATGCCTGGACGTGCTGACCCGGCTGCTGGCCCCGTTCATCCCGTTCCTCACCGAGGAGGTCTGGCAGCGCACCGTTCGCCCGGGTTCTCCGGACGTCCCGGATTCCGTGCACCTGTCGGCCTGGCCCGAGCCCGGCCCGGTCGACGAGGAGCTGCTGTCGCTGGTCGACGTCGAGCGCAGGCTCGCGGTGGTGGGCCGGTCGTTGCGCCGCGACGAGGCGCTGAAGGTGCGGCAGCCGCTGGCGACGGCGGTGATCAGCCCGGACCTGCCCGCCGAGCTGCGGGCGGATCTGGCCGAGGAGATCAACGTCACCGAGGTCGTCACCGGTGACGTCGCCGGGACCGGGTGGCCGTCGGAGGAGCAGCGGGAGGTCTCGATCGCGCTGGACACCGCGATCACGCCGGAGCTGCGGCTGGCCGGGCTGGCGCGGGAGATCATCCGGTTCGTGCAGAGCTGCCGCAAGCAGGACGGCCGGGAGATCACCGACCGGATCTCGTTGCGCTGGAGCGGTTCCGCGGAGGTCGGGGCGGCGCTGAGGGCGCACCGGGACGAGATCGCCGGGGCCGTGCTGGCGACCGAGGTCGTCGAGAGCGACGACGCCGACGAGCACACCGACGCCAAGCTGGGCATGTCGGTAACGCTGGTCCCGGCATAGCGAAAGGCCGTGGACGGCGAGCGAGCGTCCACGGCCTTTCCTTCACCTAGAGCGGACCCGGCCTGGGCCAGCGGGATGACAACCCCGACCGGGTCGCTCGTCAGGAGTTGATCTGCTCGGTGATCACGTCGTTGTAGGCGCCGACGCGGGCGTAGACACCCGGGAAGCCGGGCTGCGCGCAACCCTGACCCCAGGACACGACGCCGATCAGGCGACCGTCGGCGACCATCGGGCCGCCCGAGTCACCCTGGCAGCTGTCGATCCCGCCTTCCGGCACACCGGCGCAGACCATCGACTGGTTGCTGTACTCCGGGTACGCCTTGGAGCAGGTGTCGTCCGAGGTCACCGGCAGCTGAGCCATCTGCAGGTGGTCGGCCTGCTGGCCGCCCTCGGAGGTGTTGCCCCAGCCCAGGATGGTGGCCTGGGTGTCGGGGGCGTAGGCCGCGTCGTCGGCGGTGGCGAGCTCGATGGGCTGCTCCTGCACCGGGGCGCCGAGGGTCAGCACGGAGACGTCGAAGCCCTTGGTGGCGTCGGTGTACTCCGGGTGGATCCAGACGTTGGTGACGTCGGAAACCGTGCCCTCGGTGGTGCTCATGGTGGTGCGGCCGCTGACGATCTTGATGTCGGCGGGCTGCTGACCGGTGGTGCAGTGGGCGGCGGTGAGGACCTTGGTCGGGGACACCAGCGAGCCACCGCAGAACTGCTGACCGTCGGGCGTGGTCAGCGCGACGGTGAACGGGTGGTCCGCGATCTCGGCGTCCTGCCCGCCGACGATGTACGGGTTGACGTCGGCCGGGGCCGCCTGGGCGACCGAAGCCGAGGTGAGCGCGGCGACGGCGATCGCGGCAACACCGGCCATCCGAGCGAGGCGACGTGGGGCATCGACCATCGTGAATCTCCTTGTCCGAAGGTCTTGCCGCGAGAACTCGAACCGAGGGCCTGCCTTCCCCCAACCCGGCGCCCCGCAGCAATCTTGATCGAACACTAACCAACAGAAGAACAACCGCGAAAGAGAAGGATTTTGCCGCTTTTCCCCATTAACCCGCAGGTCACAAGCCCAGTGGACTAAAAAGCAATACCGAGGCGAAAACTGCTCAACCAGAAAGAACCAACGTCAGGCAAGCGACGAAGTCGCTTTCTCCGCACCCCACCAAAGCAACTCGCACCGCCGCGGGTTCTCAGACGCCCTCTGGGGAGGACGCCGCGACGCCGCGTATTGGCATACATAAGGAGTGGCGCCCGGAGCCAGAGGGCGTCTGAGGTTCCGCCACCCGCACCGCCAAGCAAAAGGACCACAGGAGAAAGATGCCCTCGGCGCACCCCGATTGCGCCGAGGGCACCCTCGTTGCGGCCGGACCCCTCCGACCGGTGCGCCATCGATCCCCGAACCGACGGCGCTGACGCGTTCCCGGCCCCGACAACCGTTCGGAACGCGTCACCTATGGTGTACCGATCTTGGGTGGAATATTCCAGAGCCAATCGGTGGAGCTCACTCGATTGATCGTTAAACCTGTTGGACCAATCCACCCGGATGGCCTAACGATCATGCAGGTCCGAGCGTCAGCGGGGCACGAGGCCCGCGTCGTAGGCGAGGAGCCCGGCCTGCAAGCGGTTCTCGCAGTCGAGCTTGACCAGCATCCGCGACACGTAGCTCTTCACGGTCGCCTCCGAAAGGTGCAGCCGCGCGGCGATCTGCGCGTTGGACATGCCGCGACCGAGGCAGGTGAGCACCTCGATCTCCCGCTCGGTGAGCTCGCGGGTCAGACCGACTGCGCGTTCCCGGGCGCTCTGCTCCCCGCCGGTGGCCGCCAGCAGTCGCCGCTTCGCCTCCTCCGAGAGGACCGTGTGCCCGTCCGCGGCGACCCGCACCAGGCCGATGAGGTCCTGCGGCGGCGTGGACTTGACCAGGAACCCGACCGCCCCGGCCCGCAGCGCGCGCAGCACGTACTTGTCGGCGTCGAAGGTGGTCAGCGCGACCACGGCGGGTGCGTCGGGCATGGTGCAGATCCGCTCGGTGGCGGTGAGCCCGTCGACGCCCGGCATCCGCAGGTCCATCAGCACGACGTCGGGCCGGTGCCGCACGACGGCTTCCACGGCGGCGGCGCCGTCCTGCGCCTCGTCGACGACCTCGATGTCGGGCGCCGAGCCGAGGATCGTGCGCAGGTGCGCGCAGACCATCGGTTCGTCGTCGACGACGAGCACCCGGATCGTCTCAGGCATCGGCGGTCTCCTCGGTGGGCACGTACCCGGGCAGTATGGCCTCCACCTCGAACCCGTCGCCGTCGGTGGCGCCGGAGCGGAAGGTCCCGCCAACCAGCTCGACGCGCTGCTGCAACCCGAGCAACCCCACTCCGCCTCCGCTGCCGGCGAGTTCGGGCGCGGGGCCGGTGGGGGCGGTGTTGCGGACGCTCACGCGCACCCGGTCGTCGCTGTAGAGCACGCGGACGTGCACGTCGGCGCCGGGCGCGTGCTTGTGCGCGTTGGTCAGCCCTTCCTGCACCACGCGGTAGGCGGTCCTGCCGACGGCCGGGGTGACCGGCGCGGGGTCGCCGTCCGCCGTGAAGTGCACGGACATGCCCACGGCCTCGGACTGACCGATGAGCTCGCGGAGGTCCGGAACGTCGCTGGGCGCGTCCGCGTGGGGCGCGTCGGCGCTGGAATCGCCGCGCTCGTCGTCGCCGCGGCGGAGCACGCCGACCAGGTCGCGCAGTTCGGCGAGCGCTTCCCCGCCGCTGGCGCGCAGGTCCTCGGCCGCGCGGTGCACCGCCGGGTCGTCGCTGGCCACGCCGAGCGCACCGGCCTGCAGCACCATCAGGTTGACCCGGTGGGTGACCACGTCGTGCATCTCCACGGCCAGCCGGGCACGCTCGTCGGCGCGGGCCTGCTCGGCGAGCAGTTCGCGCTCGTGCTCGGCGCGCTCGGCGCGTTCCCGCAGCGCGTCGGCGAGCCTGCCGCGCTCCGCGGCGTAGAGCCCGAGCACGATCGGGAACACCGTCCAGGCCGCACCGGTGATCACCACGTCCGGGTGGGGCGCGTGGCCCAGCCGCAGGCTGATCGCGGTCACCACGAGGATCAACGCCCAGGCGAGAGAGCGGTGCCCCCGCCCGTGGACGATCACCGCGTAGAGCACCCACGGCGTGACGCCGGGGACCCAGGGGTCGGTGGACACGTTGATCTGCAACAGCGGCCCGGGGCCGAACTGAATCAGCAGCGCCTGCGCGACCGAGAGCGCGGCGACGACCCACAGCAGCACCATCGGGTAGCGGCGGCGCACCAGCAGGCCCAGGCACAGCAGGTCGTTGGCGACGTGGCTGAACCACAGCCCGCCGATCCAGTCGTAGGTGCCCGGCAACGCGTCGGTCGGGTAGTAGCCCGCCACCATTCGCGGCAACACGAACAGCACGATGACCAGGCAGATGTCGAAGACGGCCTCTCGCGGGGTGTTCCAAAGAAGCCGCCAGAGCGGTCGTTTCACCAGGCCCACGTTAGGGCCGCCGAGCCCGGTTGCGAAGCCGGACACCACCGCAGGTCACCCAGGTCTAGACGAAAGTTGCACCGGGCGTGAGCGGGCACAACCTTCGTCGCCGCAGAACTCGACCAATCGCGGTGTTGATCAGCGCGCGTTCCGAGTTGACTGGTGGCACACCGAAGATTCCTGGGGGAATTCATGCTCATCGATGAACCGCACACCCGGCGCAGAGCGCCGCGGACGCTGCACCCGTCGGCGACGTGGCCGGTGCTGGGCATCGCCGGTGTCCTCGCCCTGGCGCACGCCGTCGCGGGCGCCTTCGGGGACTACTGGATCGACGAGGTCTACATGCTCGCGGCCGGGAAGTTCCACCCGAGCTGGGGTTACGTCGATCAGCCGCCGCTGACGCCGATGATCGCCGCCGCGATGGACTTCCTCGCGCCGGATTCGATGTTCGTGCTCCGGCTGCCCGCCGCGCTGGCCTCCGGCGGTGCGGTGGTGCTGATCGCGCTGCTGGCCCGCGAGCTGAGGGCGGACCGCCGCGCGCAGACCATCGCGGCGCTCGCCGGCGCGACCGGGCTGTGGAGCAACCTGGTCGGGCACTGGGTGGCGCCCTACACCTTCGAGCCGCTGCTGTGGACGGCGCTGCTGCTGCCGCTGGTGCGCTGGCTCCGGCAGCACGCGCAGGGCGTCGCCGACGACCGGCTGCTGCTGGTGTTCGGCGTGCTGCTGGGCATCAACCTGCAGCTGAAGTTCCAGGTCGTGCTCCTCTGCGCGGCACTGCTGGTCAGCGCCCTGGCGGTGGGTCCGCGAGCCGTGCTGACCCGGCCCCTGCTGTGGGCCGGCGCCGGGATCGCGCTGCTGATCGGTTCGCCGACGCTGATCTGGCAGGCGCTCAACGGGTGGCCGCAGCTGGCGATGTCGTCGATCGTCGCGCAGGAATCCCCGATGCTCTCGGGCGGTCGCGGCGGGACCGCCGTGCAGCTCGTCCTCTACGCCGGGGTGCTCGGAACCGCGCTGGTGCTGGCCGGGCTGTGGCTGCTGCTGAGCAAGGCGTGGCTGCGCCCGTACCGGATGTTCGCGGTCGCCATGATCCTGCTGTGGGTCTTCTTCGTCGTCACCGCCGGCCGTCCGTACTACCTGATCGGGATGTACGGCCTGCCGATCGCGGCGGCCACGGTGGGCCTGCAGCGGCGCAGGGAGGCCAAGCCGCCCCGCTGGGGGTGGGCGGCTTGGCCCGTCTTCGCGCTCTCGCTGGTCACCGCCGGGATGCTGATCTGCTCCGGCAACGCGATCAACCGGGAGTTCTCGACCGCGATCACCAAGGTCGACAGCGACCGGATCAGCGACGCCATCGCCCGGGACGTCTCCCGCGCCTACCTGTCGCTGCCCGCCGAGCAGCGCACCCGCACGGCGGTGGTCGGCGAGAACTACGTTTCCGCCGCGATGCTCGAAGTCGGCGGCGAGCACCACCCGCTGCCCGAGGTGTTCAGCCCGCACCGCGGCTACGGCTACTTCGACGCACCGTCCAACGAGATCGACACGATCGTCTACTACGGACGCGACGCCGAGGAGCTCCGGCCGTACTTCACCGACATCCGGCCCGCGACCCCGGGCGAGAACCTCAAGGGCTGGATCGCCACCGGCAAGACCCGGCCCTGGTCGACGATCTGGCCCGCGCTGAAATCCCTCTGACCGCACGGGTATGCGAACGATTCGACACAATCTGGGGAACAGCCCACGAAAGGGGCCTCGACGATGCCTGAAGACGGACTGCGGCTCCGCCCGCCGCGCAACCGGGTGGAACGCCGGGCGATCGCCTGGTGGACGGCGCAGGCACTGGCGCTGGTGCTGCCGCCGGTGATCGTGCTCGTGGTGCTGGGGATCCTCATCGCACCGGCCCGCTTCTGGCTGCTGCTGCCCGCGGTGCTGATCGCCGTGCTCGGCGCGGTCTACACCGCGGTCATGCCGCAGTGGCGCTACCGGGTGCACCGGTGGGAGATCACCGACGACGCCGTCTACACCTCGGCGGGCTGGCTGCGGCAGGAGTGGCGGATCGCGCCGATGTCGCGGATCCAGACCGTCGACACCGTGCGCGGACCGCTCCAGCAGCTGTTCGACCTCTCCAGCGTCACCGTCACCACCGCGTCGGCGGCCGGACCGCTGACCATCGACGGCATGGACCGCGAGCAGGCGGCCGCCGTCGTCGAGCAGCTCACCACCGCGACCCAGGCGACGCCGGGAGACGCGACGTGAGCGCCGTCGACGGGCAATGGCACCGGCTGGACGCGAAGTCGATCCCGGCGGCGGGAGCGGTCGTGGCCGCACCCGCGCTGGCCACGCTGCTGGTCATGGTCTTCGCGGGTGCCGGGACCACGCCAGTGCTCATCACGTTCCTGATCGGTCTGGGGACCGCGCTCCTCGTCGCGGGGGCCGCCACCTACCAGTGGGTGTTCTACCGGTACCGCATCACCGAGGAGCGCTTCGAGCAGCAGCTCGGCGGCCTGTTCCGCAACCACCGGTCCCTCGCGCGCGACCGCATCCGCACCGTGGACCTGACCGCGGCTCCGCACGAGCGGCTGTTCGCCCTGACCACGGTGAAGATCAGCACCGGCGCGCAGGGCACCGAGGCCACCATCCGGCTGCAGTCGATCAGGCGCTCGGCGGCGGAGGCGCTGCGCCGCGACATGACCCTCGGCGGGTCCACTGTGGAGGAATCGCCGGACGAGGGCGTGCTGTCGCGGCTCGAACCGAAGTGGCTCGGCTACTCGGCGCTGACCGTGTCGCTGATGCTGGTGGTCTGGGGCGCGATCGGATCGGCGGTCGGCTCCTTCGACCAGCTGCTGCGCAAGTGGGGCGTCTTCGACGCGCTCGGTGGCGCCGTCGCATCGCTGGGCATCGTGGCGTTCGCGCTCGTGGTGGCCGCGATCGCGCTGGTCGTCGGGGTGATCGGGGCGTTCCTGCTGTCGCTGGAGATGTGGTGGGGCTTCCAGCTCACCCGCGAACCGGGCACCCTGCGGGTCAAGCGCGGCCTGCTGACCACCCGGTCGCTGTCGCTGGAGGAGCGCAGGCTCCGCGGCGTCGAGCTGTGCGAACCGCTGCCGTTGCGGCTGGCCGGCGGCGCCAAGCTGGCGGCGGTCGCGACCGGTCTGCAGGAGCAGAAGCAGGACAACAAGCAGCCGGACAGCAAGGTCCTGCTGCCGCCCGCTCCCCGCGACGAGGCCCGGCGGGTCGCGGCGGCGGTGCTGCGCGATCAGCCCTTCGACATCGCCCTCACCCCGCACCCGAGGGCCGCGCTGCGGCGCCGGATCGGCTGGGCGCTGCTGTGCGCCCTGGCGGTCGCTGTCGTGGTGGCGGTCCTGGCGGTGCCGGGCTGGATCCCGACCACCTTCGCCGCAGCCCTCGTGGTGCTCGCGCTGCTGGCGGGCCTGAGCTTCGCCGTCGACGCCCACCGCGCCCTCGGGCACGCGATGGACGATCGATATCTGATGGCGCGCAACGGAAGCGCGCTTCGCCGCACGGTCGCGCTGCAGCGCGAGAACATCATCGGCTGGCGGATCTCCCGCACGGTGTTCCAGCGCCGCTCGGACCTGATGACCGTCGGCGCGACCACGGCCGCCGGGTCGAGCCTCTACCGGATCTACGACGTCCGCACCGGCGACGGCTTGGCGCTGGCCGACGAAGCCGTCCCGGGCCTGCTCACGCCGTTCCTGGAACGCGTTGCGGTGGAATAGGTTCCAGTTCCTGGCGGGGAGCGCCCCCCGAATCAGCGCGCTCCCCTCTGGTTCAGTCCAGGTCGAACCGGCCGCTCTTGAGGCCGCCGACGAACTCCTGCCACAACTGCGAGGCGAACTCGATGCGCCCCGCCCCCCGGTTCTTGGTGTCCCGCACACCCACGTGATCGGGCCCGAAGCCGACCTCGACGCACTGGCCCTGCCCCTGCGAGCGGGAACTGGTGCGCCAGCCGGATATTTCCGCCATCTAAAGCTCTCCTATGCGTTGTTGGATGAAATCGACCGAACCTTCCGGGTCTACCGCATGCGCTCTCAGATGGTCCATCATCGTGGCGTAGTTCGTCAGCTCGATCTCGCGCTCCAGGTACAGCCCACCCACATGGGTCTCCAGATACACCACGTCCGGGTCAATGTGGTTGGAGTAGCGCAGGATCACGAACGGACCCGCCTGCGCCGGATGCGCTCCGGCGTCCAGCGGCATCACCTGCAACGTCACGTTCGGCAGCTGACCCAGCTTGAGGATGTGCTCCAGCTGCCTGCGCAGCACGCCGTCACCGCCGACAGGTCGGCGCAGCGCGGCCTCTCCGACCACCGCCCACAGCTCCAGCGGGTTGTCGCCGGTGACCCGCTCCTGGCGCTGGATCCGCAGGTCCACGCGTCGGCCGATCTCCGCGTCGTGCGCGCGGATGAGCGTGGATTTGGTGATGGCGTAGGCGTATTCACGCGTCTGCAGCAATCCGGGGATCGCTTCGGACTCGTAGGTGTGAATGCTGGACGCCTCCGCCTCAAGACCCACGTAGGTCTCGTACCACTCGGGCAGCACGTCGCTGTAGGAGTGCCACCAGCCGCGCTTGCGGGCGTCGCGCGCCAGGTTGATCAACTGCTCGCGCTCGGCGTTGTCCACCCCGTAGAAGTCCAGCAAAGCGGACACGTCGCCGACCGACGGGGATCTCTTCGCGGTCTCGAACCGGCCGATCTTCGCCTGCGTGCAACCGAGGTGGGTGGCCGCCTGCTGCTGGGTGACCTCCGAATGCGCGCGCAGTCTGCGCAATTCGGCGGCCAGCCTGCGGCGACGAACCGTGGGACTGACTGTCATGCCCCCATCCTGCCCGGCCCACCACAACGAGTCACATCCCGATCACCCGTACGACATCTTCACGGGAAGCTTCTGCGGCGGGATGCTTGTCGTGGCGGTCCGAGCGGAGGGCCGGACCGCCACGTCATGGGGGTGACATTCCACGTGTACCTGCTGATGGCCGTGTCCGTGCTGGTCTGGGCCGTGTTCTTCGGAATGGGCCTGCTGCTCTGGCTGCGAGCAGGACGCCTGACCCCTCCCCGCGACCGCGACTGAAGCGGTCTGCTCCGCACGCGGCGCAGCCGCGAGGCCTGAAGACCACCATTGCAACTGGCACCGCCGCGGGTTCGCCAGACGTCGTCCGGCGAGGACGTCGCGACGCCGTGTATTGGTCATACATAAGGAGTGGCGCACGGAGTCCAGGCGACGTCTCAGACCCCGCTACCCGCACCGACCAGCAGAGGAACCCCCAAAGTCGTCAGGGCCTGGGCACGTTGCGCAGGTTGCTCCTGGCTAGCTGCACCATCTTTCCGACGCCTCCCGAGAGGACCGTGCGGCTGACGGCGAGAGCGAAGCCCTTGACCTGCTCGCCGGTGATGTGCGGGGGAAGCGACAGGGCGTTCGGGTCGGTCACCACGTCCACCAGCGCCGGGCCGGGCCGCGACAGCGCGTCGGCGAGCGCGTCGCGGACCTCGCCGGGCTTCTCCACCCGGACCGAGTTGATCCCGGCCGCGCGGGCGATCGCGGCGAAGTCGACGCTCTCGTGGTCGGTGCCGAAGTCCGGCATCCCGTCGACCAGCATCTCCAGCTTGACCATGCCCAGCGACGAGTTGTTGAACACCACGGTCTTCACCGGCAGCCGGTGGGTCCGCAGGCTCAGCAGGTCGCCCAGCAGCATCGCCAGCCCGCCGTCACCGGACATCGACACCACCTGGCGGTCCGGCGCGGCCAGCTGCGCGCCGATGGCCTGCGGCAACGCGTTGGCCATCGACCCGTGCACGAACGACCCGAGCACCCGGCGGCGCCCGTTGGGGGTGATGTAGCGGGCCGCCCACACGTTGCACATCCCGGTGTCCACTGTGAACACCGCGTCGTCGGCGGCCAGGTCGTCGAGCACGTCGGCGACGTACTCGGGGTGGATGGGCACCTGCGACTCGACGTTGCGGGTGTAGGCGTCGACGACCTTCTCCAGCTGTCCGGCGTGCGCGCGCAGCATCCGGTCCAGGTAGGAGCGGTCGCTCTTGGCGCTGACCTTCGGCAGCACCGCGCGGATCGTCTCGGCGACGTCGCCGTGCACCGCCAGGTCCAGCACCGTGCGTCGGCCCAGGTGCGTCGGCTCGATGTCGACCTGCACCGTGTTGGCCTGCGGCAGGAAGTTGTCGTACGGGAAGTCGGTGCCCATCAGCAGGACCAGGTCGGCCTTGTGCATCGCCTCGTGGCAGGCGCCGTAGCCCAGCAGCCCGCTCATGCCGACGTCGTAGGGGTTGTCGTACTGGATCCACTCCTTGCCGCGCAGCGCGTGCCCGACCGGTGCCTTGATCTTCTCCGCGAGCTCCATCACATCGGCGTGCGCACCGCGAGAACCCGCTCCGCAGAACATCATCGGCCGCTCGGCCCGGTTGATCTTGTCCGCCAGCGCCGCGACCTGCTCCGCCGAGGGCAGCAGCGTCGGCGGATCGCAGTCGACCACGCCCTGGCCGGTCGGCTTGGCCGCCGACTCCTCGGCCACGTCACCCGGCAGCACCAGCACCGACACCCCGCGACGACCCACCGCGGTCTGGATCGCCGAGCGCAGCAGCCTCGGCATCTGGTCGGGCTGGGAGAGCATCTCGCAGAAGTGGCTGCACTCGTTGAACAGCTCCTCCGGGTGCGTCTCCTGGAAGAAACCGGTGCCGATCTGCGCCGACGGGATGTGCGAGGCCAGAGCCAGCACCGGTGCGCCGCTGCGGTGCGCGTCGTAGAGCCCGTTGATCAGGTGCAGGTTGCCCGGACCGCAGCTGCCCGCGCACACCGCGAGCCGACCGGTGACCTGCGCTTCGGCACCCGCGGCGAACGCCGCCGCCTCCTCGTGCCGGGTGTGCACCCACTCGATGCCCTCGGTCCGGCGGACGGCGTCGACGACCGGGTTGAGGCTGTCGCCGACGATCCCGTAGATGCGCTTCACACCGGCCTGCACGAGGACTTCGATGAACTGTTCGGCGACGGTAGGCATGCGCTTCCTCCGTGAACCACGATCGAATGGGCCACCCTCCCGTCTACGCGCGGCCCATCACCCCCGCAACCCGGTAGCCCGATCGAGGGACACGGGTAACGATCCCGGCGATACCGGCGATCACCACCATGTCCGCACCGAATGCGGATTTCCCGCTCTGCGAAAGGAATTTCGACGGTGTCCGTCCGCGTCTACACCAGGTGCGCCATTGCCGTGACCACTTCGGCGCTCGCCGGACTGATCCTCGGCGGATTCCTCGTCGCCCAGCAGCAGCCGGCGCAACCGGCCATCGAGCAGGTGTCTCAGCTCACACCCGCTGCGGGCGGGGCGGCGCTGCCCGAATGACCCGTCCGGCCCATCGGCTAGCGTCGCGGGCATGAGCGAACAGAACCGACTCTCCGACGGCGACGCCGCGCCCGAGTTCTCGCTGCCGGACGCCGACGGCAACACCGTCTCGCTGAGCGATTTCCGCGGCCGCTCGGTCGTCGTCTACTTCTACCCCGCCGCGAGCACCCCGGGCTGCACCAAGGAGGCGTGCGACTTCCGCGACAGCTTCGCCGAGCTCAACGAGGCCGGGTTCGACGTGCTGGGCATCTCCCCGGACAAGCCGGCGAAGCTCGCGAAGTTCCGCGACGCCGAGGGACTCACGTTCCCGCTGCTGTCCGACGAGGACCGCGCCGTCATGACCGCGTGGGGCGCCTTCGGCGAGAAGAAGAACTACGGCAAGGTCGTGCAGGGCGTCATCCGCTCGACCTTCGTCGTCGACCCCGACGGCAAGATCGCCAAGGCCCTCTACAACGTCAAGGCCACCGGCCACGTCGACCGGCTCCGCAAGGAGATCGGCGTCTAGAAGGCGGCATTGGCCGTTGCTTCAAGTGCGGGACTCAACTCGCACCGCCGCGGGTTCTCAGCGGTTCTCTGGGGAGGACAGCCGACACGCCGTGTATTGGCATACATCAGTCTCGGATCCCGGAGCCAGAGAGCCGCTGAGATTCCGCCACCCGCACCGCCACGCAAGACGAGTGGAGGAACAGCCTTTCAGTCCAGGACCATGTAGATGGCGACGCCTGCTGCGATGACGACCACCAGGTAGCGGAGCAGGGTGGACGGGAGGCGTTGGGCGAGCTTGCCGCCCGCGTAGCCGCCGATGACCGTGGTGGGCACCAGCATCGCCACCGCGACCCAGTCCACCGGCGCGATGAGCGCGTAGACGACGAGCGTGGCGGCGCTGCCGATCATGCCCAGCCAGCTCTTGAGCGCGTTGAGCCTGCGCATGCTGTCGGTCGCGGCCAGCACGAGGATCGCGATCAGGATGACGCTGCGCGCTCCGCCGAAGTACCCGCCGTAGATCGAGGCCAGGAAGATCCCGACGGTGAGCAGCACCGTGCGGTCCGGAGCGCCCTCGGCCGGTGAGCCGAGCCACTTGCGGATGGTGTTCTGGAAGGCCATCAGCACCGCCGACAGGCCCACCAGCGCCGGGACCACGGCGTCGAAGACCTCGCCCGGCAGCACCATCAGCAGCCCGCAGCCGACCGCCGAACCCACGCACGCCGCGATCGACGTGGTCCACAGCCTGCGCGGACTGCCGGCGAGGTCGTCGCGCTGGCTGACCGCCGCGCCCACGAACCCGGGCCCCTGCGCCACCGAGTTGGTCACGTTGGCCACCAGCGGCGGCATCCCGGTCGCCAGCAGCGCCGGGAACACCAGCAGGGAGCCTCCACCGGCCACCGCGTTCACCGCGCCGGACAGGAATCCGACGACGACGAGCAGGGCCAGTTCGAACCATTCGGTGAACACGCACCGAAGTTAACCGGCGAGCCCGGTCAGACCCCCACCGGGGCGAGCGACATCACGTCAGCCGGCGAGCTCGCGCAGCGACGGGAGCAGCAGGCGCAGGGCCCTGCCGCGGTGCGAGTCGGCGTCCTTCTCCTCCGGGGACAGCTCCGCGCTGGTGCGGGTCCCGCCCTCGGGCACGAAGATCGGGTCGTAGCCGAAACCGTTGGCTCCCCGGGATTCCCGGATGATCGTGCCGCGCCACTCGCCGCGCACCACGGTCTCGCCGCCGTCGGGCAGCACGAGCGCGGCGGCGGAGACGAACGCCCCACCGCGCCGCTCGTCCGGCACGTCCTTGATCTGACCGAGCACGAGGTCGAGATTCGCCTGGTCATCGCCGTGCGCACCGGCCCAGCGGGCCGAGAGCACACCCGGCATCCCGTTGAGCGCGTCGATCTCCAGGCCTGAGTCGTCGGCGACGGCGGGCAGGCCCGTGGCGCGAGCGGCGTCGGCTGCCTTGGCGAGGGCGTTGTCCTCGAAGGTGGCACCGGTCTCCGGCGCCTCCGGGAACTCCGGCACGTCGGCCAGCCCCACGACCTCCAGGCCCGTGACGCCCTCGGCTTCGAGGATGCGGCGCAGCTCCACCAGCTTCTTCTGGTTGCGGGTGGCCAGCAGCAACCGGCTCATGCCGCGCTCCCGGGCAGCTCACCCGGGTACGGCTCGGCGAGCGCGGCTTCCTGCAGGCGAGCGAGCTCACCGCATCCGGCCAGCGCGAAGTCGAGCATCTTGTCCATGGTGGACCGCGTGTAGGTGGCTCCCTCGCCGGTGCCCTGCACCTCGACCAGGGTGCCGTGGTCGGTGGCGACCACGTTCATGTCGACCTCGGCGCGCGAGTCCTCCTCGTAGGGCAGGTCCAGGCGCACGCGGCCGTCGACGACGCCCACGCTGACCGCCTGGATCGCGCACGACAGCGGCTTCGGGTCGGACAGCCGACCGGCGGCGCCCAGCCACGTCACCGCGTCGGCCAGCGCCACGTAGGCGCCGGTGATCGCGGCGGTGCGGGTTCCGCCGTCGGCCTGGATGACGTCGCAATCCAGGGTGATGGTGTTCTCGCCGAGCGCCGCCATGTCGATGCAGGCGCGCAGGGACCGGCCGATCAGCCGGGAGATCTCGTGGGTGCGGCCGCCGATGCGGCCCTTCACCGACTCGCGGGAGCCGCGCGTGTTGGTCGCCGAGGGCAGCATCGCGTACTCGGCGGTGACCCAGCCCAGCCCGGAACCGGTCCGCCAGCGCGGAACGCCCTCCTGCACGCTGGCCGCGCACAGCACCCGGGTACGGCCGAACTCCACCAGCACCGAACCCGCAGGCCAGTCCTGGTATCCCCGCGTGATCTTCACATCGCGAAGCTGATCGTCACTACGCCCATCCGCTCTAGCCACAGCTCAACCCTAAGCCCAGACCCCGACGAGCCGTCCAAGCCCCCGGCCCCACCGGCACCATCCCCCGAACGAGGGGTGCGTTCGAATTTCGCGCGAATTTCGACTCCGAACTTTCGCCCTCGAATTTCGCGCGAAATTCGACTTCCCTCACACGTCGTAGGTGGCGCCCGCCTGGACGAGCTCCGTGGGGCCGTCGAAGGTGGCGCTGGCCTCGGCGTGGATGGCGCCGTGGTCGGTCCAGGGCACGAGGTGGGTGATCAGCAGGCGCTCGGCGGCCGCGGTCTTGGCCACCTCGCCGGCCTGGCGGCCGGAGAGGTGGACGTTCATCGGGGCGTCTTCGTGGTGCTCCCACGACGCCTCGGCGAGCAGCACGTGGGCACCGGAGGCCAGCTCGTCGAGCTGGCCGCACGGTCCGGTGTCACCGGTGTAGGCGAGCACCCGCCCCTCGGCCTCGACGCGGAACCCCCAGGTCGGGCACAGGTGGGCGACCTCGACCGCGCGGATGGTGAACGGCCCGACGGTCACCGGCTCGGTGCCGACCGGGCGGAAGTCGAAGACGTCGGACAGGTCGGTCTCGGCGAGCTCGGCGGCCGTGGGCGCGTACAGCGCGGCGAGCCGTTCCGGGGCGTTGTCCGGGCCGAACACCGGCAGCCGCCGGGCGCGCGCGTCGTACGGCGGCTGGGGCCGGTAGCGCCGGTAGACCGTCAGCGCGCCGAAGTCCGCGCAGTGGTCGGGGTGCAGGTGGCTGAAGAACAGCGCGTCGAGGTCGAACGGGTCGATGAAGCGCTGCATCGCGCCGAGCGTGCCGTTGCCCAGATCCAGCGCGATCCGGGTGTCACCGGATTCCAGCAGGTATCCGGACGCGGGCGAGTCTGGCCCGGGAATGCTCCCGGCGCAGCCGAGGACCGTCAGCTTCATGCGACAGAGCCTGACACGCGAAGCGGCAGAACGGCATCGGCCGAGGGAGCCGGACCGAGAAAGCGGCGGGCCAACCGGGCGAAGCGCTCGGGTTCGCCGGTGACCCGGAACTCGTGCTCGGGCAGGTTGTCCGGTTCGGCGAGCCGGTCCTGCTCGGTGAGCACCCGGACGACGTCCTTGGCGGTCTCCTCCGCGCTGGACACCAGCGTGACCTGCTCGCCCATCGCGAGTTGCAGCACACCGGTCAGCAGCGGGTAGTGCGTGCACCCCAGCACGAGGGTGTCGACGCCCGCCTGCTGCAGCGGGTCGAGGTAGTTCTGCGCGAGTCCCAGCACCTGCCTGCCGCTGGTGATGCCGCGCTCGACGAAGTCGGCGAACCGCGGGCAGGCCGCCGTCGTCAGCTCGATGTCCGGTGCGGCGGTGAAGGCGTCGTCGTAGGCGCGGGAGCGGATGGTGGCGTCGGTGCCGATGACGCCGACGCGCCGGTTGCGCGTGGTGGCCACGGCCCTGCGGACCGCGGGCAGCACGACCTCCACCACGGGGATGGTGTAGCGCTCGCGGGCGTCGCGCAGGCAGGCCGACGAGGCGGTGTTGCAGGCGATGACCAGCATCTTCACGCCCTCGTCGACCATCGCGTCGGTGATCGCCAAGGTGCGGGAGCGGATCTCGGCCAGCGGCATCGGTCCGTAAGGGGCGTTGGCGGTGTCACCGACGTAGTGGACGGTCTCACCGGGCAGCTGGTCCATGATCGCTCGGCTCACGGTCAGCCCGCCTACGCCGGAATCGAAGATCCCGATCGGAGCGTTGGTCACCCGGCCAGTGTGCCAGGCTCGGTGCCCGAAACCCGCCGCCGAGTGCTGCGCGCCACCAGCCACGTGGCCATCGCCCCACCGACCGCGCCGAAGAGGTGGCCCTCCCAGGAGATGCCGGGCTGGCCGGGCAGCACGCCCCAGAGCATGCCGCCCCAGTAGAAGAACAGCACCACGGCGACCAGGATCTGGGCGATGCTGCGCTGGGCGAACCCGCGCAGCAGCAGGAACACCATCCAGCCGAAGATCACGCCGGAGGCCCCGACGTGGTAGCCGGGAGCGCCGATCAGCCACGTCCCGAAGCCGGCGACGATCCACACCACGGCGGTGACGCCGATGAACTGGCGGATCCCGCCCGCGAGCAGCAGCCAGCCGAGCACGAACAGCGGCAGCGAGTTGCTGATCAGGTGCTGCCAGCCGAAGTGCAGCAGCGGCGCCCAGAGGATGCCGTCGAGACCGTCGACGGTGCGCGGGATGACGCCGTTGGCGTCGAGGTCCATCGCCTGGTTGGGCGCCGGGGTCGCCACGTCGTAGAACTCGATGCCGAACAGCACCGCGATGCAGACGAGCATGCCGAACGCGGCCCGCAGCGGATTCGCGGGCAGCACTCGCGGACGTGGGCGTTCCATCGGGCGTGTCACGCCTTCGAGCCTAGCGCCAGGAATGACCCCGGGGATCGGGATCGACCCTGATTCCGACCGCGCCGCGATTGAGCATCGAGTGCATTTCGGATCACCGGGGTTTCCGCCATCTGGCCCCATCGGATGATCTTCGCGGTAAGGTTCGGCCCCGTTGCGTTCGTGGTCGAAAGGTGAAGTGTGCACGCCCAGGTCGACATCGCAGTTCAGGCGACGGCGCGTTCCGGACAGGCGCCGACCTGGGACGTAGGCACCGAGACCCTGCTGTGGACGGATCCGCGGGCGGGCGAGGTGCACCGCTACCGCCCGGGTCACGCGAACGCGACGATGACGTTGCAGCAGCAGACCGGTGGCGCGAAGCCCCGCAGCCGAGGCGGCCTGGTGCTGCACCTGCAGGAGGGCATCGCGCTGTTCGACGCCCACGGCGAGCAGCGCACCTGGCTGGTCTACTGGGCCCGCGAGGGCGTGCAGGCGGGCGCCACGATGATCGACCGCAAGGGTCGGCTGTGGGCCACGACGATGCGCGAGGACGAGTCCGGCGACGGCTGGCTGGCGCGGGTGAACCCGGACGGCTCGGCGGGCGTGATCATCAAGGACCTCAGGGCCGGGCTAGGTCTGGCCACCAGCCCTGACGACACCCGCTTCTACATCGCCGACGCGGGCACCAGCCGCATCGAGGTCCTCGACTTCGACATCAACGCGGGCCTGATGGGCAACCGTCGCACCCTCTGCGAGGTCGGCGGTCAGCCCTCCGGCCTGGCGGTGGCCACCGACGGCTCCCTCTGGACGGCGGTCCGCGACAAGGGCGAGCTCCACCGCTACGCCCCCAGCGGCGAGCTCGCGGAGACGATCCCGCTACCGGCTCAGCGCCCCACCAACCTCTGCTTCGGCGGCCAGGACCTCCAGGACCTCTACATCACCACGGCCCACGAAGACCTCCCGTCCCCCACCACCACGGACGGCGCAGTCCTCACCCTCCGCACCACCACAGAAGGCCTCCGAGCCTTCGCCTTCACAGGCTGGCACGTGTTCGGACTGGTGCTGCTGGTCGGGATCTTCGGGGTCGGGCTGATGTTCACCGGCCTGTCGCAGGGCGCGATCGCGGCCTCGTTCGCTGTGGCCGGCACCAGCTACAAGGCCTCGGC